>NZ_LWFX01001092.1:0-1319 GCF_001635175.1 Alcanivorax sp. HI0083
CTCGAAGCTAGTCGCTCGAAGCTGCTTTTTCAAAACTCCCCCACAAACTGGTTATAAAACTGCCGCGCGGTGCGCCCGGAGCGTACGCCCTTCTCCATGGAAAAACGCCGGGCCCGCACGTGCAGTTGTTCCCGGTCACGCACCTCGCCGAACAGGTGATCGACGATCTCGAAATACTGCGCCTCGTTGATCGGATAAAAACTCAATCCCAGGCCAAACCGGTCGGACAGGGAAATTTTTTCTTCCACCACATCGCCATGGTGCAGCTCCCGGTTCACCACCTGGGTCTGCTCGTTGTCTTTCATGTATTCGGGGAGCAGATGGCGGCGGTTGCTGGTGGCATAGATGCGCACGTTTTCCGGCGGCAATTCCAGCGATCCTTCCAGCACGCTCTTCAAATGCTTGTACTGGTTTTCGCCATCTTCGAAGGACAGGTCATCACAGTAAATGATGAAGCGCTGACTGCGATCGCGAATATCGTCAACGATATCCGGCAGGTCGTGCAGATCATCCTTGTCCACCTCGATCACGCGTAGTCCACGGGCGGAATATTCGTTGAGCAAGGCTTTGACGATGGAGGACTTGCCGGTGCCACGGCTACCCCACAGCAGCACATGGTTGCAGGGCTGTCCGGCGAGAAAACGTTCCGTGTTCTGTACCAGCTTGCCTTTCTGGGTATCGATGCCGAGCAAGTCATGCAGGCGTACCGGGTCCGGGTGGGGAACAGGACGCAGCGTTTGTGAACGGCCACGCCAGATGGCCGCAGGAGTGTGGCGCCAGTCGATGGGGCGATGGGGGGAGTGCATGGTAAGCCTCACGGGCAACAGAAAAAGAATGGCGGCCAAAGTTTAACGCACCCCATGGGCAAACGCAGGCTGCGTTCGTAGCGAACTTTATCTATGCTTGGGTCTCAGAGATACCCTGTGTAATGCGCATTCACGCGTGCGCTCATGCACGCGACACACGCGCCGACACACGCGACAAGGAGAGCAATATGAAAGCTGCCGTTCTGGCTGCAACGGGCCTGGCCCTGGTATTGGCGGGCTGTAGTTCCTCGTACGATAACGATTACCCCATGGGCCTGCCGGACGACACGCTCACTTGCCCGGATGATCCGCCCGATGTGTGCACCATGGATTATCGTCCGGTGTTTGGTTACGACCAGCAGGGCGGCATTCTGGGTGAGTTCGCCAACGCCTGTGGTGCCTGCGCCACCGAGGGCGTGAAATATACCTCGGAAAAGAACGACCCGAATATGCCAGGCCCGGTGCCTGATGCGCCGGGCCTGGCATATTCGGGTCGTTCTTTTCCGAGGTATA
>NZ_LWFX01001093.1:0-9985 GCF_001635175.1 Alcanivorax sp. HI0083
AAGCAGCACGATCATCAGCAGCGCAGGCAGCAGACCAGCCAGATACAGATCGACAATTTCTACCGTCGGCATATCCAGCTGCTGGGACATTTGCTGGGCGATAATGCCGTAGATCAACAAGGGCACCGACGGCACCAGCAACAACCCCAGACTGCCCGAGGAGGTCACCAGGCCCAGGCTGAATTTTTCCGGGTAATTGCCTTTCACCAGCGCCGGCAGCAACAAGGCGCCCAACGCCACAATGGTGACACCGGAGCCCCCTGTCAGGGCGGTGAAGAACGCACAGGCAATCAGCGCAACAAAGGCCATGCCACCGGGCATCCAGCCGAACGCGGCCTGGCTGAGCCGCAACATGCGGTCGGCGGTTTTCGATTCACTCAGCAAAAAACCGGCGAAGGTAAACAGCGGTAACGCCATCAGCACCACGGAATTACTGAGCTGATAGATGTCGATGTGCAGCACCGCCAACTCGATTTCCAGCGTATAGAAACCCAGTGCGGCTGCGCCGAGGATAATGGCAAACAGGGGCGCGCCCATCAGCGCCAGCACCACCAGCAGAACAATCGCCGCAATGATCATGGCGTCGGCTCCTGCATTTTCGGCCGCTTGCCAATTAACCCCAGAGCAAACAGCACGACGTAGCGCAGTGCCATAACCGAGAAGCCCACCGGGATAATGGCTTGCAATAACCAGCTCGGCACACTGGCAAATGCCGGCGAAGCGTACTCATACTCTTCGAGTACGAAGTGCACGCTATACCAGGCCACCAACAAACAGATAAAGGCGGTGAACAGATCCACGAAGGTGGTCAGGAAGGGATGGTACTTTTCCGGTAACAGTGACGAGGCCACATCAATGCGGATGTGCTCGTCATTACGTGAGGCAATCATCGCGCCCAGCAAGCCAATCCATAGCACCGCGTTCTGCAACAGCGGCTCGATCCATACCAGGCTGGTGCCAAAGAAATTGCGCAGCACAATCTGCGCCACCGCCAGCAGGATCATAAACAAAAGGACGGCCACGATAAGGCCGTCCTCGATATGGTGAAGGGTGCGATGCACCCCACGTAGTAGCGCTGCCATCATTGCCCGTCGCGTTGCTTGGCAAGAATGCCGTTAAGGCGGTCGAGCATGGTCTGGCTAATTTCACCCTCTTCCACCAGCTCCGCCGTAGCGCGCTCGGCGTAGCTGTGCCATTCCTCGCGTTGTTCTTCGCTGGGCTTGATCACTTCCAGCCCCTGCTGCTGAACGGCGGCAAAGGCACTCAGGTTTTCCTTGCGGCTTTGCGCATCCAGTTTGTCGAAGGTGGCTTCCAGCACCGTGCGGACCACCTGCTGATCTTCCGGGCTCATGCGTTTGAAATATTTTTCATGGATACCCAGCATGCCGAAGGTATAAAGCAGTGGCATGTCAGTCAGGTAGTTCACCCGGGAATACCACTGCAACGTCAGGGCCGCCACCGGAGGAGCGGCGAACGCATTCACCGCGCCGGTCTGCAGAGAGGTCAGCACGGAGCCAATATTGAGCAGAATGGGGGACAGTTCAAACGCCTTGGCCGCTTTCGCGGAGGCTTCATCGTTGGCCGGCAACCACAGTTTTTGGTCGCGCAGATCGGACACGCTTTTTACCGGCTGCTCGGACATGACATAAGCGAAGCCACCGTCCAGCAAACCAAAGCTGACCCAGCCACCGTCTTCCAGGCCTTTCTGGATGACCGGGTCCAACTCGCTGCGCACCGCATCCACTTCATCGTAGTTATTAAAGGCCAGCGGCACGTTGAGAATCTGGCTGTCCTTGTAAGCGGAAGCAAACGCACCGCCCTGGGCCACCAGACCATGGAGCTGGCCGATACGGATTTTGCGCTCTACCGCACGATCATCACCCATCACCCCGCCAGGGTAGATTTTCAGCTTTACCCGGCCTTCGGTTTGCGCCGCAATATCTTTGCCGGCTTTTTTCAGGCCGGTGACGATGGTGGTGCCATCCGGGTACAGGGTAGAAATTTTCAGGGTCGTCGCAGCGGTGGCAACCAGCGGCAACAGCGCGATCAGAACAGTGACAAGGCGCAGCATAAACACTCCTAGAAATAATCGTCCGCGTCGGCAAGCAGGACTTCAGCCTGCTGCTGCGCATAAGTATTTTGCAGGGTCAGGCCGTGAACATCAGGGTCCGCCGCCAGCACCTCATTGAGCAGGCGGTCGTGCAGCTCCCGATCGAACACCAGGCGCGCGTACTTTTCCGCATACAGCACCTGGGCCATCAGGTTCTTGCCGTCGGACAGTACTACCGCCTCTTCAAAGTGAGCTTTGGCCTGTTCGGGCTTGCCGCCCAGCGACGCCGGCAGGATGCTGTTCAGCACCCCCAGATACATATGTGCCTGACCGTGCTGATAGCCATCATCCAGCGCCACGATGCGCTCCATGATGGCTTCCACCCGGCCCAGTTCCGCTACCGCATTCCAGTCACTGGTGTTCTGCTGGATATAACCCGCCCAGGCGCTGCCCAGGGAAAACAGCACCGGCACATCGCCTTTGTCGGCCTCGTCCAGCAGGGATTCGAATTCGGGCACCGACAGGCTGCGCAGATCGCAGTAATCCTTGTGGTGGGCACAGGCGGCACGGAAACCGTAACCCAGCGCCTTGTCGCTAAGTTTGCGGGCCCGCTCAGGGTCTTCCACAAACAAGCCGGCGTAGGCGCCATAAAGGTCCGCGCCACTGCTGAGCAGGGATTCGCTTTCCGGCCAGTTCTCAATCAGGCCATCGACCATCAGCAAATAGGTGGGCAGGCCGTCTTCGACCAGCTGCAGGTCATTGTTGTTGAGGACACCATAGGGCAGGTTGTCGTCAACATGGGCCAGGGAACAGCCTTGCAGGGTAACTACCGCTGCGAAGAAGAGAGAAGGTACCCAGTAAGGTACAGAGCGCCACTGCATAGGTCGCTGGCATCCTTTCATTATTGTGACTTCATCGTTTTGGCTGTCTTTATAGCAGCCCGCCTACCCTAACTCAAACCGGCAGGTGGCTCTAAGGCGTTTCTTGCGGGCATTCCCGGCCATTAACGGGCCTGGTTTTCGCCCGATTCCCCGGCCTGCCGACCACGGTGCCAGAAGCCGAAGCCGGCCCCCAGCGCACAGCCGCTGACCAGCCCGGCCAGATGCGCCGCATTGGCCACCACGCCGGACAGGCCCACAAAGCAGATAACCATCCACGCCAGCATGAAAATGACGATTTCCTTGCGCAGGGCCACCCCAGCGCCGGGATTAAGCTTGCCATAGATCCACAGGTAGCCGAGCAGGCCGTACACCACCCCGGACAAGCCGCCAAACTGGGGGCCTGAGTAGTAAAACTGGGCCAGGTTGGACGCCGCAGAGGTAATCACGGTCACCAGCACCAGCTGGGTGCCAGACTGCAACCGTTCGATCAGACGCCCCAGGTCAGACCACCACAGCAGGTTGAACAGGATGTGCAGCAGGGAAAAGTGCAGGAACATGGGAGTCAGCAGCCGCCAGGGCTGACTGGCCAGCCCTTCCACCACCCGGGGAAACAGGAAGGCATTATAGATACAGTAGCCGATCACATAGGTCGATAGATACACCACCGCACAGGCAATCAGAATGCCCCGCGTCACCCAGCCCATGCTGGCAAACCAGCCACCGGACAACAGCGGTTGCGGACGCCCGGTTAGCGGCTCCACCGGCTGGCGATGCTGCTGGTGGCGCAGGTCGTTGATCAATTCCTGCAGCAAGGCGTGGGCATGCTCATACTGCGCCGGGTTTTGCAGCTCAATGATGTGCTGCCCGTCGGCTTCCCGGCGGTCGACAGCAAAGCCATTACGCCGCAGGGTTTTCACAAACAGGTCCGCCAGTTCCGGCTGCGGCGTGCGAATCAGTTCCATGCAAGCCCCTCCAGGGCATCGGTACGTTGAGCCAGTGTTAGCGCCACCAAATTGTCCACCTGCTGCCAGAAGCAGCCCCAGTCCCGCTGACACTGATCCAGCAGGCGGGCAAAGGCCGGCACATAATCGTTATAGTCGCTGACCCCGTTAAGACGGGCATTGTTCAATCGCCCATCAAAGAAACCGGCGTAGGCTTTCAGGGCCGGCTGCGCCTGGCTGTCACGGGCAAAACGGTCGCGGGCCTGTTGCAGGATACGGGTTTTCTCCCGGGCCAGCGCGTCGGCATCCTGCGCTGACGCATACAGTTCCTTCAGCGCCGCACGCGTCGCCTGCACAATGGCCATAAAGGCATCCTGCACCTGTTCACGCTGCTGCCAGTAAGCGGCGGATAACGGCTCACCACTATGGGCGAAGTAATCCACTGCCCCTTCCCGGCCGACCAGGGTCGCCAGGGACTCATTGAAACGGGTGTCATCCTTGATATACACCTTGCGGTGCACCAGTTCGTGGATCAGCAATTGCGCCAGTGACGGACGAGAGCGCTCGAGCATGGGCGTGGTCAGCGGGTCGGCAAACCAACCCAGTGTGGAATAGGCGATGGCACCGCCCACGAAGGTATCCATGCCATCTTCAGCCAGAGCATCCGCCTCACGGGTGGCGCGATCCTTGTCAAAATAGCCCCGGTAGCTGACACAGCCGATCATCAGGTAGCACCAGGTTTTTGGCGTCAGGGAATAAGCCGGTGCCGCCAGCACATTCCATACCACCGCATCCTGCTCCAGCGCCACATACTGGTGGTAGACATCCTCTGCCGGCAACGACAACGCCTCACCGGCAAACGCGATAACCTGCTGACTGAAGCGCAACTGGTCAGCCAACTCAGGTGAGGTGCTGGCATCGTTCAATACGTCGGCTACCGGTTCACGCTTGCCCATCAACGACCAGTGGCCTTTCACTGCCTGGCCGTAATAGCCCACCTGACAGCCCGGGAGCACCACGCACAGCAACACACCTGCCAGCGTCGACCTGAAGGTCGCCCAGTGTTCACGCAGGGAAGATATCTCCATCCGGTGGCAATCAGGCCCGGGACATGAATTTACGTTCGGCGGTATTCACCCGCACTTTTTCCCCTTCCACGATATATTCCGGCACCTGCACCACCAGGCCAGTGTTCAGGGTGGCCGGCTTGGTGCGGGCGGATGCGGAAGCGGCCTTCATGGCCGGTGTGGTTTCAGTGACCTCCAGCACCACGGACGCCGGCAACTCCAGGCCGATAACGGCGTCTTCCACTTTCAGGGCCAACACCCCTTCGGTTTCTTCCGTGATGAACGCCAGCTCATCGCTGATATCTTCCTGCTTGAGCAAGTATTGGGAGAAATCCTCATTATCCATGAAGATGTAGTCATCCCCGTCCACATAGGAAAACTGCACCGCACGGCGCTGCAATTCCACCGTGGCCACGTCATCATCCCCCTTGAAGCGCTCTTCAAACTTGGGGCCACCACCGACGGCACTGGCCTTTACCCGGTACAAGGTGGCCGCACCCCGGGCAGAAGGCGACTGCACCTCAATCTGGCGGATGGCATACAGGGTGCCGTTGACTTCGATAACGTCGGATTTTTTCAGTTCACTGGCGCGGGTCATGGCAGGGCGATGTCCTTGTGAGTAAAAAAGACATGGTATCCGAGCTTAAAGGTGTGGCGCCAGATAACAGGAAGGAGGAATACAGTGGACAGCGAAAAGAAGGAAAACCCTTCTCTGTTTGGAAAGCCAGGCAGCCGCCCCCAAATGCTGAGTGCGGCCTCAAGCATTGAAAAAAAGGACAAAAATCAACCGCGAGCTTTCAACTGTCCACTATCAACTGTCAACTGCTCTTCCACCCGTTCATGCGCCCGCACAGACAGTGCCTTGCGGTCCATGCCCTCCCCATCCAAAGGCGTACAAAAATGCAGGCGCACGCGGATTTTTGGGCGGAGCAGCATAGCCCACAAGTGATCGTGGAACTCATCGTCACCAATAAAGGCCAGCCCCGGATCCGGGGCGCCCATGCTATCCAGGTAGCGTACCGCTAACGGTTGCACCGGCACGCCCGCCAGCAAGGGGGCATCGAACAATTGCGGGAAAAAGCGGCTCAGGCTGGAGCCATCGGTGGTGGTGCCTTCCGGGAACACCAGTACCGTGTGCCCCTGCTGCAAGCGGCTGGCGATTTCCTGGGCCTTGCGGACGGACTCACCACTGCCGCGCTTGATAAACAGGGTACCCATGGCCCGGGCCAGGTTGCCGATCAACGGCCAGTCACCCACCTCCGCCTTGGAGAGAAAATACAGATGCCGCTGGCTGGCAATCACAGGAATATCCAGCCACGACACATGGTTACTAACCAGAAACACCGGGGCTTCCACCCGGCTCCCCGTGACCATCAACTCCACCCCGAGGATACGCAGAAAACGCCGGCACCAGCTTTGCTTGGCGGCCAACACCACAGGCCGATACGGTGACCAGAACGCCCCCAGCAAAAACGCCAGTATAAAGCCCCATAACAGGTAGAGGACAACGCGGATCACCCGCACCATGCGACGCAGTTGCGGCCAGAGGCCGCTTTGCGGATAAGGACTGACGCTGACGCTGACGCTATCGTTCATTTCACTCATGCCTCTGGGCCGGTTTCCAGGGTTTCGCTGTCAACTGTCCACTATCCACTGTCAACTGGCTTCACACCGCCTGGGCCGGCTGCATGAAGTGCTGCACATAACGGGCGGGCAAGTCCTCCACCGCCATCAGCACAAAGAAATCCAGGCAGTTAAAATCCGGGTCCCAACACGGTTCACCGCACACTTGAGCCCCCATACGCAGATAGGCCTTGAGCAGCGGTGGCATTTTCACACTATCGGCCTGGGCATCTCCTGGCAGCGCCTGCAAGCGCAGATGCGGTTGCACGCGATGCCCTGCCTGGCTCAGGTGCCGCGCCTGGATACGCTGATTAACCGCTGCCACGTTATAGCCTTCACTCAGCGCGATACTGGCGCAGCCCAGCAGGTAGCGCACATCGTTTTCCAGCATGTACTGCGCCAGCCGCGCCCACAGCACACTGATCACGGCCCCGTTGCGATGCTCCGGGTGAATACAGGTACGACCGATTTCTGCCAGTTTGCCCTCCAGCTGGCTCAGCATGGTCAGATCAAATTCACCGCTGGAATAGAAGCCTCCGGTCCGGTGCAAGCGCTCACCCGGCAGCACGCGGGTGTAACCCACGATTTCCCCGTTACGGTTATCGCGGACCACCAAGTGCAAGCAGTGGCGATCAAAACGGTCCCGGTCGAGGCCGAACGGGGCACTGAAACTGGCACCATACTCTTGGGAGAAGATGCGATAGCGCAGGCGCTGGATTTTCAGAATTTCCCGGCGCGAGCGGGTGAAATAGGCCGTGAAGCGGCCCGGCGCCGGGGCCTCAAGCGCCCTCTCCGCGGCCATGTCGCGGGGAAAGCGAAGAATCTCGGCAGTAGCCACGAACGGCTTGGTGAAGGCCCCTTTCAATTGCGGGCTTAACGCTTTGATCTTTCCTGCAGCTTGCGCAAGCATAGTGTACTCCACTGGCAGTTTCGGCCAGTGTCGTCAGCCGCCATGGCAAGGCAGTGACATTTGCATGACATTTGCGCGACACACGCAGAATGCGCCTGACGTTAACGAAAGCGCCGCAGGAGAGCACCATGGACGCCCCCCGCATTGCCCACACCGTACCGTTCCCGCTGCCCGTCAAAAAAGGTGATACGGTCTACTGGTGCGCCTGCGGCCTCAGCAAGACCCAGCCCTATTGCGACGGCAGCCACAAGGGCACCGGCTTCTCCCCGGTGCCCTACACCGCCACCCGGAACAAGATTGTGTTTTTCTGCGGCTGCAAACACAGCAGCAAAGGCATGATCTGCGATGGCAGCCACGTGGCACTCAAAGGCAAGGAATCCAGCCCGTGATAGGCAAGCCTCACCCCTTCATTGCCCTGATGCTGGGGCTGCTGGCCAGCGGCATTCAGGCCGATCCAGCGCCTGCCCCGAGCCCCCCGCTTCAGGTCGCCGTTCCCGCCGATGTGTACCACGACTATCAATGCTGGTTAAGGCATCGTCAGGTACTGCGTATAACCGACTACCGGGGCGATTGCAGCCGCCGGGACGTCATCGAAGTCGCGCTGCTTCAGCAGGCGCTTGCCCTGGGTAGGGGCGCTGTTGGTGGCACTGCAGGGCAGAGAGGAGAGGTTAGAGGAAACAGCCACGAACTGGAGTGGGTCATCGTAAACAGCTACGAACGGACCCTCACAGAAATGGATCAAGGGCGCCTGGACCTGGCCGCCACCTCACTGTGGCGAGAGGATATCGCGCTGCGCGATAACCTGTGGGCCAGCACGGCACTGCTAGGGCCCGGCAGCAATCTGGCACAACTGTATGGGCGGGCAGAAACCGCGAAGAACACAACCCTGACCGAGACCGGGCAATTGGCCGACTTTCGCCTGGTCAGCTCCCGGCAGTGGCGAGCAGACTGGCAGTTGCTGACGAACCTGCCCCATGGCGAGCTGCTGGATGCGCCCCGCTGGATGACCATGGTTCGCTGGGTAGAAAGCGGGCGGGCGGACCTGCTGCTGGCCCCACCGCTCACCGCCGGCACGCCCGTGCTGCGCGTCAAGGGCAGCACCCTCCACCCGGTGCCCGGCGGCGTCCTGTGCCTGCCGGGCAGCCGCCATTTTGCGGTTTCCCGCCAGCACCCTGAAGCCGACGCCATCCAGCAAGCACTGAATAAGGGCATCAACACACTGCGCCAGCAAGGCCGTCTGCGCCGGGCCTATGAGCAGGCGGGCGCCCTGCAGGGGCCCACTCATACACTGAATCACTGCCAGTGAGGGAGCGCCCTCACCCGGTGTTGCGCAGGCCCGCCGCAATACCGGCAATGGTCACCATCAGTGCGCTTTCCAGGGTCTCATCACCGTCCTGCTGACGTAGCCGCGCCATCAGCTCTGCCTGCAGCAGATGCAACGGGTCGGTGTAAGGATCACGCACGCGGATGGACCAGCGCATCACCGGATTGTTATCCAGCAGATCTTCGCGGCCAGTGAGCGCAGACAAGGCACTGACCGTGGCAGTGAGCCGCTCACGCAGCACTTCGCCCAGACGCATCAGGCCAGCATCATCGCCAGCCAGGCGCTCTTCATACCAGGCCGCCACCCGCAGGTCGGACTTGGCCAGTACCATTTCCAGCATATCCACCACGCCCTGGAAAAACGGCCACTCGCTGGCCATTTCCCGCACCATGCTATTTTGTGCCGCATCGTTCTGGGCATCTTCCAGGGCGGCACCGGTGCCCAGCCAGGCGGGCAGCATCAGGCGGATCTGGGTCCAGGCGAACACCCAGGGAATCGCCCGCAACGAGCTGATGCCCTGGTCCGACTTGCGGCGGGCCGGGCGGCTGCCCAGGGCCAGCCGCGAGAGTTCGGTTTCCGGCGTCACGGTACGCAGGTAACGCACCAGTTCGGGCTCATCGCGCACCACACCCCGATAGCCCGCCACAGAGGTATCGGTCAACGCCTGCATCTGCTGGCGCCACTCCGCCCGCGCCGCCTGGGGCGGCAACAGGGTCGCCTCCAGCGTCGCCGCCACATACTGCTCCAGGTTGAACACCGCCACCGACGGGCGGCCATATTTGAAGCGAATCACCTCACCCTGCTCTGTCACCCGGATGCGACCGGCCACCGAGCCCGGCGGCTGTGACAGCAACGCCATGCGGGTGGGCGAGCCGCCGCGGGAAATGGAACCGCCACGGCCATGGAACAGGGTGAGCGGAATGCCGTTATCGGCAAATAACGCAGTGAGCTTTTCCTGGGCACGGTACTGGGCCCAGGCAGCGCCGAGAAAACCGGCGTCCTTGGCGGAATCGGAATAGCCAATCATCACTTCCTGGCCCGCCGCCACCCGCTCCCGGTAGAACGGCAGCGCCAACAGGGCCGACATGGTCTGCTCGGCGCCGTCCAGATCGTCCAGGGTTTCAAATAGCGGCACCACGCGCATGGGCTCGCGGACACCAGCGATTTTCTGCAGCAGCATCACCGCCAT
>NZ_LWFX01001094.1:0-5675 GCF_001635175.1 Alcanivorax sp. HI0083
AAACGGCGCACCAGAAGTCCAATTTGGTAGACCAGCAACGCCAGCGACACCACTGCGACGACGCCCCAACCCACCCACTGCGGCAACAGTTCGGCGGACAACAACAGGAAAAGGGCCATCAGCAAGCCCGACAGCAGCACAGCACCAAACTGGTAGCACGCAAACCGCAGGCGGCCAAGCCGTTGCCGCAGGCTGAGCACGGAGAGAGGCTCATAAACAATCATGCCCTTGCCCTGATAACCAGGCTTGAGTGATTCAGCCCCGTAGCCGTCATTCATTGTTTTCTCCCCCGGCCTCACCCTGCACATTGCGCCACTGTTGGTAGCGGTCCAGATCCGTGCGGGTCAGCTTAAGTGTGCGCGATATCACTGCAATATCATCCAGCAGACCCAACGCCACAATCGGGTCAGGGATAGCATCCAGCGGCATCAAAAAATAAACCAGCGCGCCAGTGATCGTTAGCAAGGTACCCCAGGGAACCGTTCGGTATCGCCCGGTTACCCAATCCCGTAGCAATGACGCCAGCAAGATCAGGTCGGCAAAGGTATCTCCGAGCCGAGCCTTGAACCGGTCCGAGCGATTAAAAACCGCCTGGACCAGCCAGCGGGTGGCCGTGGCAGAACGAAGGATTCGCCCCGCCCGACGCCGGGCCTCGACCCGGAACGGATTAACCGGCACTGATTTCCCTGAACAGCGCACGGTACTCATCGGTGAGCTTGTGCCGTGGCTGCATATTGACCAGTGGCGTCGCTTTCTCGTGGGATTCGCGCATCACTACACTGCTGGAGAGTTTGTTGGCAAGAATCGGCAACCCCTCTTCTTCGAGAGACGCCACCAACTCCTGAGGCAACCGCGCCCGAGGCTGGTATTGATTCACCACAATGCCTTCCACCTGCAGGTCATCATTGTGGTCTTCCCGGGCTTCCTGAATATTTTCCAGCAGTGTGTACAACGCCTTGCGGGAAAACGCATCGCAGTCAAAGGGAATCAGCACCCGATCAGCCGCAATCAACGATGACAAGGTGTAGAAGTTATACGCTGGCGGCGTATCCACAAAAATCTCGTCAAAGTCTTTCGCCAGCGCCTTCAGCAAACCACGCAGTTTGTAGATCTTGTGCTTGGACTCGAGCATATGCTCGATTTCCCCCAGCTCGCCATCGGACGGCAACACAAACAGGTTCTCAAACGGGGTGGCATGCACATAGTCACGCGGATCTTTTTCTTTCAGCCGAAACGACAGGGTCTGAGCAAAAAAAGTGCCGATGTTGGGTTTTGGCCCGTGCCCGTTACTGTACGCGGGCATGCCCAGCAAATACTGGCTGGCGTTGCACTGTGGATCCAGATCGACAACCAGGGTGCGTTTGCCCTCCGACGCGCTGATAGCCGCCAGATTGACCGTAATACTGGACTTCCCCACGCCCCCTTTCTGATTGAACACCACTCTACGCATTCCTTGTTCTCCTTAAACAGCAAGTATTGGCGTTGCCGAATCATACACAGCCTGCCAAGCCACTCACAGTGCCAAAGTGCCGGGCATAAACTGCTACTCAGACTGTCCACAGAAACTGTGGATAACCTGGTGAATAACCGCTGAGCGAAATCGGCAAAGCGTGGCCGATCAGACGCACGTTACGGTTCGATTAAAAAACACCCAAATTAAACGTGGACGCGAAATCTATTTACTTCCCCTTGCTGAGCGCCAGCAAGCGAGCTAAAAGTAAACACAATGTTTCATTTCGGCGCTTCACCTGCGCCGTTCACAGCTATTTTTCAGGTGCTCTATATGTCTCAGCCATTCTGCGCCCCGCCACGGACAAGCTCTCTCAAGGCAATCCCTGGTGATGCGGGATTGCCCCTTATCGGCCACACCCTGGCTTTCATGCGCGACCCGATTGGATTAATGCGCAAACGCTATGACACCTATGGGCCGGTATCCTGGAGCAGCGTATTTGGCTTGCGCATGATCCAGATGCTCGGCCCCGACGCCAACCAGTTCGTCATGCTCAACCGCGGCGACCTGTTTTCCAATCATGATGGCTGGGATTATTTTATCGGTCGCTTTTTCCATCGCGGTATCATGTTGCTGGATTTCGAAGAGCATCGCTGGCATCGCAAGATCATGCAGCAAGCCTTTAACAAGGACGTGCTGAAAGGCTATCTCGACCGCATGGGGCCACACATCGCCAGCGGGATCGCAGATTGGGAGCGTATTGATCAATTCAAGGTACTTGAGGAGGTAAAGCAGCTCACTCTGGATCTGGCCACGGATGTATTCATGGGCTATGAGCTGGGGCCGGAGGCAGATTCTATCAACAAGGCTTTCGTGGATACCGTTCGCGCCGGCACGGCCATCGTGCGTACCAGTGTGCCGGGGTTGCGCTGGTCCAAAGGCCTCAAGGGGCGACGGATTCTGGAAGCGTTTTTCCGCAAGGAATTACCTGCCAAGCGCGCCAGCCAGGAATCGGACCTGTTCAGCGCGCTCTGTCATGCCAGCACCGAAGACGGCGACCGGTTCAGTGACGATGACGTGATCAACCATATGATCTTTCTGATGATGGCCGCCCACGACACCACCACGATCACTCTCTCCACCCTCTTTTATTATCTCGCCAAGAATCCCGAGTGGCAGGAGCGGCTACGCGAAGAAAGTCGCGCCCTGAACAAGCGGGATCTGGAATATGACGATCTGCCCAGGCTGGAAGGTATCGGCATGGCCATGAAGGAAGCCTTGCGGTTGTGCTCACCGGTACCTTCCCTCCCCCGCAAAACAGTCAAAGATGTGGAATATGAGGGTTTCTTTATCCCCGCCGGCAGTTTTATCAACGTGGTGCCCTACTTCACCCATTATATGGAGGAGTACTGGCCAGACCCGGAGCGCTTCGACCCGGAACGGTTCAGTGCCGAACGGCGCGAAGACAAGGTGCATCCCTATGCCTGGATGCCTTTTGGCGGTGGTGCCCACAAGTGCATCGGCCTGCACTTTGCCGACCTGCAAGTGAAAGCGGTTCTACACCAGGTTTTGCTCAACTATCGATGGTCGGTGCCGGAGGACTACGAAATGCCGGTGGACACCAGCAGCCTGCCGGTGCCCGCCGATGGTTTGCCGGTTACCCTGGAAAAGCTGTAGCGCTTCTGCAGGACGGGCACCTGCACCCGAAGGTCTTGTAGGAGCTTGCTTGCAAGCAAACCCCAACGGTTAACCCGCCACCCGGTTCGCCTGCAAGCAACCTCCTACAGAAGCCCAGTTTTACAGGAACGGGGCTCCGCCGGTTAGGCGGTGACTCGCACCCCCTGGCGCAGGGTTACCAGTTCTTCCGCCGCGGTTGGATGAATCCCCACGGTGCCATCAAAATCCGCCTTGGTGGCGCCCATCTTGATAGCCACCGCAAAACCCTGCGTAATCTCGGCTGAGTCTTCACCGGCCATATGCAGACCAAGCACCTTGTCGGTGGCATCGTCCACAATCAGCTTGATCAGTGAACGCTCCTGCTTGTCCCCCAGGGTATAACGCATGGGCCGGAACGCACTTTTATATACCCGCACCGCCGGCACGCGGGCCAACGCCTGTTCTTCCGTCAGGCCCACCGTGCCAATATTGGGGTGGCTGAATACGGCAGTGGCAATGTTGTGATAATCCATGGCGGCTTCAGGCTTGTGCTCCCCATAGAGTTTCGCCGCCAGCCACATGCCCTCCGCCAGTGCCACCGGGGTTAATTGCACCCGATCAATCACATCGCCAAGCGCATAAAGCCCCTCAACACTGGTCGCAAAGCCGTCATCCACCTTGATAGCACCGCCTTCTGTCATGGCCGGCGCAGCACCCTCAGCAAACAAACCATCCAGCTTGGGGATGCGCCCGGTGGCGTAGAACACTTCATCAAATACCGCCTGCTCGCCTCCTTGATAGGTAACGTGTTTTTCGCCGTTGATCGCCTCAATACTGGCAACGTCCGCATTGAATTTCAGTGTTACGCCCTGCTCCGTCATCTGCTCGGCGATAAACTCACGAATGTCCTGGTCGAACCCGCGCAGAAACAGATCACCACGGTAGACCTGCGTCACCTCACAGCCCAGGCCGTGCAGGATGCCCGCAAACTCCGTGGCAATGTAACCACCACCCACCACGGCAACACGCCTGGGCAGTGTGTCCAGATAGAACAGGTCGTCGGAGATGCGTACATGTTCACGGCCTGGCAGGTCTGGCACGAAGGGCTTGCCACCCACTGCCACCAGAATATGCCGGGCGGTCAACACGGTTTCACCGACGGAGACCTTGCCACCACCCAATACCTGCCCGTGACCTTCAAAAATCGTCACCCCGGCCTGATTCAGAATCCGCTGGTAAATACCGTTCAACCGGCTGATTTCGCGGCTTTTGTTATCACGCAATGTGGGCCAGTCAAACTCCCAGCCTGTCACGGTGTAGCCATAATCTTCAGCCAGCGCGAATTCCTGGGGGAAATGGCTGCCGTACGAAAACAGCTTCTTGGGCACGCAGCCCACATTCACACAAGTGCCACCGAAAAAGCGTTCTTCGATAATCGCAACGCTGGCGCCATGGGAAGCAGCCATGCGCGCGGCGCGCACGCCGCCAGAACCGGCACCAATTACAACAAGATCAAATTCCGTGGTCACTGAAAACTCCTCTGTGTTTTGTTCATTGTGAAGGCTGCAGCGATTAGCACAAACGCAGCCATTCGATAGCGCTTATAGGTGCCCGCCATTACGGGCCAGTTCCAATGCCCTGCCAGCGCACAAAAGGCTGTTTCTCACTGGGCCGCCCTTCACGCAGATAGATGCCGGGCTCTACCTGCGGCCACAACCGGTCAAGCGGGACAGACTCACCATTACTGCTCAGCATGCGTGCATGGTAGCGTCGCAATTGGCGTGGTTCGGCCACACCGCAGGAATGGGCAATGGTTTCCACTTCCTTCACCAGGTTGTTGTGGAAGTGCGCCACGCGCCGGGATTTTTCCGCCGGCACCAGCCCCCGCTGCAATCGCGGATTATGCGTGGTGACGCCGGTGGGGCAGGTATTGCGGTTGCACTGCAGCGCCTGAATACACCCCAGGGCGAACATATAGCCCCGGGCCGACACGCAGAAATCCGCCCCCACTGCTATTGCCCAAGCCACCATGCTCGGGGTGATCAGCTTGCCTGACGCAATAATGCGGATACGGTCTGTGAGGCCGTAGCCATCACGCAGATCCACCAGCAAAGGCAGGGATTCCACCAGATACAAGCCCACATCATCCATCAGTGACATGGGCGCCGCTCCGGTGCCGCCATCACCGCTATCGATAGTGATGAAGTCCGGCGCTGATTCCAGGCCGCGCGCATGAATGGCCAGAAACAGGTCCTCCACCCACGCCCAGGCACCGAGCACACACTTGATACCAGTGGGCTTGCCGCTCACCTCACGTACATGGGCGATCAGGTCCAGCAAATCATCCGCACTATGTACATCCGGCTGGCCGTTGGGGCTAATAGATGCCTGGCCCGCCGGAATGCCGCGAATGTCAGCAATTTCCTGAGTCACTTTGGCGGCGGGCAGAATACCGCCCTTGCCAGGTTTGGCGCCCTGGCTGAGTTTGATTTCGATCATTTTCACTTGTGGCCGCGCCGCGATTGCCGCCAGTCGCTCGTCGTTCAGGTTGCCTTCCGCATCGCGCACA
>NZ_LWFX01001095.1:0-6082 GCF_001635175.1 Alcanivorax sp. HI0083
ATGTTCTGACGCAGCGCATAAAACATCAGGCCGCAGGCGATGCCCAGCCCGACCAGAACGGCGAGTACCACCAAAAGACGCTGCTTACGTACCGGATTCATCATCTACCTCAGGTTTTTGCTCAGTGTGTTGCTGGCGGCGCTGCTTTTCCTGAGCCTGCTCTTCTGCCAGAGCCTCAAGTCGCCACTGCCGCGCCAGCGTTTGGCGCACCTGTCCCTGCCCGCGCATCGCCAGCACCATGCTGGCAATAATCAGGAACGCACTGATTCCGTAGGCGCTCCAGACATAAAAACCGTGTTTCCCCATGGCCAGGAAATCGGCAAAGCTATCGAAATACATGCTATTGCCCCCCGCCCTTGACCAGCTTGCGAACCCATTTGCTGCGCCGCTCGCGCCACACCACTTCCGTGCGTGCTCGCACCAGTACATTGACCGCATACAGCAGCCAGGTTCCCAGCATGCTGATTAGCAGTGGGTATTTCATGGCCGGATTGATGGTGGATTCACCCACCAGTTTCAGGGTGGAGCCCTGGTGCAGGGTCTGCACCCATTCCACCGAGTATTTGACGATGATCACATTGATCACCCCCACCATGGCCAACAAACCGGCGGCACGGGCGGCCTGGCGCGGGTCTCTGATAACGTTCTGCAGGGCAATCACACCCACATACATGAACAGCAAGATCAGCATGGAGGTCATGCGGGCATCCCACTGCCAGTAGGTGCCCCAGGTGGGCTTGCCCCACAGCGCGCCAGTGGCCAGGGAAATGGCCGCCAGGGCCGCACCGAAAGGGGCAATGGCCTTCATCATCACTTCGGCCATTTTCATTCGCCAGACCACGGCCACCAGGCCCGCCACGCCCATGGCCATGTAGCCCATCAACGCACCGCTGGACGCAGGCACATGAATAAAGATGATCCGGTAACTGTTGCCCTGCTGATAATCACTGGGGGCAAACGCCAGCCCCCAGACGATGCCCACGGTAAACACCAGCAGCGCAATGGGCGTCAGCCACGGCAGTAGCGCAGAACTGAACGTATAGAAATAACGCGGCGAACCGAGCATGTGGTACCAGCGTTTTATCGTTTGCCAAACCATTCCGACACCTACCTTCACCTATCTTCAATAACGCCCTCTTTCCCACCGGAAAAAGGTGCGCTTAATTCCCGGAACTGATCTTCAGGCCAGCGGCCACCGCCAGCGGCCCCAGGCTCACCGCCAGCGCCAGCAACGCCCCAAGAATGGCCAGAATGCCATTCACCGCACCGCCGTCGACTGCGGCACTCACCGCTCCCGCGCCAAAAATCAGCACCGGAATGTACAGCGGCAGCACCAGCACCGCCAACAGAATACCACCCCGGTTCAGGCCCACGGTGAGGGCCGCGCCGATGGCGCCGATAATGGTCAGCGCCGGGGTGCCCAGCAACAAACTCAGCATCACCGTAGCCAGCACCGCATCGGGCAGCTGCAGCATGTGCGCCAACACCGGGGAGATCAGCACCAGCGGCAAACCGGTCAGCAGCCAGTGCGCCAGCAGCTTGGCACTTACTGGCACCACCGCCATCACCGGCGCGGTGAGCAACAATTCCAGCACCCCACTTTCCTGGTCGCGCCGGAAAAGGCCATCCAGCGACAGCATCACCGCCAGCAACGCCGCCACCCAGAGTACGCCAGGGGCCACCAGCGCCAGCAGTTCCGGTTTCGGCGAAATAGCCAACGGAAACAGGCTGATCACCATGACAAAGAAAAACAGCGGATTGATGATTTCTGCCGGGCTACGCCACAGCACCAATAACTCCCGGGACAGGGCCGCACGAAACACGCTCATGCCAGCCCCTCTGCCGTCACTTCTGCCTGCCCGTGGGCCAGGTGCAGCCGCCGCACGCCATCGCCCACCTGATGGTGGGAGGTATAGATCACCAACGCGCCGGCCTGGGCCGCCTGCTGGATCTGCTGGTCCAGCGCCGCCACCCCATCCTGATCAATAGCGGTATAAGGCTCATCCAGCACCCACACCGCCTTGTGGTCCAGCCACAGGCGCGCCAGGGCAATACGGCGCTTTTGCCCGGCAGACAAGTGCGCCGCCGGCACGTCTTCAAAACCTTGCAGACCCACCGCCGCCAGCGCCGCCATAGGGTCGCCCCCCTGCTCGCTCAGCGCACAGGCGTAACGCAAATTTTCCAGAGGGTTGAGCTCTTCACGTACTCCTGGCTGGTGCCCCAGGTAGAGTAATTCCTGTTGCCACTGAGGCTGCCACCATTGGCATACGCCTTCATAGAAGCCGTGCAGCCCCACCAGAATGCGTAACAACGTGGTTTTGCCGGCACCGTTGGCACCGGTGATCTGCCAGATTTCACCGGCCGATGCAGTCAGGCTCAAACCACTGAACAACAGCCGGTCATCGCGCTCACAGCTGAGCTGCTCCAGCACAAGCCGGGGGGCGATTTCGGCATCAGAATGGGTGAATGGCTGGCTCAAATCGGGCTCCCTAAAACAGCGCAAAAGTATAGCACGACAGTTCAAAACGGGCTTGATCGCCAGCAAGAAGCCGATAGCCTGTAGGCGTTGCCGCCCAAAAGGAGACATTCATGTTCGTGACCCACACTGCCCGTACCACCCGATTCCTGTCTATCGTGCTGATCAGCGGGGTACTGGCCGCCTGTGGCGGCGACAAACCTCTGGCCACGGTGGATCAGGTGGACCTGCAACGCTATGCGGGCACCTGGTATGAAATCGCCCGTCTGCCGCAATGGTTTCAGCGCGGCTGCTACGACTCCACCGCCACCTACAGCCCCAATGACGATGGCACCCTGAAGGTGGTAAACCGTTGCCAGCGCGAAGGCGACGAACCCAGTGAAGCCGAAGGCACCGCTCGCATTGTCCCCGATTCCGGCAATGCCAAACTGAAAGTGCGCTTTGATAACTGGGTATCGAAACTAATCCCCACCATTACCGAAGGCAACTACTGGATTATCGCCCTGGACAAGGACTACCAGACCGTAGTGATCGGCGAGCCCAGCCGTGAATATCTGTGGATACTGGCGCGCCAGCCGGAACTCAACGATGACCAGTACCAGGCACTGGTGCAGGTGGCCGAGGACAAGGGCTTTCCGGTGGATCAACTGGAACGCAACCGCACCCTGCGCCCGGGTAAGCCATAATGGAACATCACGTCTATTTCGCTGTATTCGGCTTTGACCACGATCCCCAGCAGCTGGACCTGCTGCTGGGGCAAAGTGCGGACGACTACTGGCGCGAAGGCGAGAGCTACAGCGATGCGGTCCCCGAGGCCCTGCGCCAGGAAAATCGCTGGATTCTCTCCAGCCAGCTGGATCACACCGTCAGCCACCGGGACCATTTTGAAAAGTTGCTCTACAAGTTGCAGCGCCTGGCGCCGCAACTGTCTGTCCTGGACAACCCCGACCCGGATAACAGCCTGTGGGAAACACACTATCGTTACGGCATCGGGGTGTCACAGTACTTCTTTATGGACGACCCGACGTTTTATCTGCCTGATGAAATCATCGACGGCTACAAGGCACTGGGTTTTGACATCAGCTTTGATCAACTGNGCATAGACCTGAATAATTCGGCATAGCCCCCATCAATGAATCGCCGTCAACATGAACCGTGTGGCGACAAATGATGGGGAAGTGCTATTGGCCAGTGTTACGCTTGCCATGCATTAGACAACTATTCAGGCAGCTAGCCATGGCAACGGAAATTGAGCGCAAATTTAAAGTCAGTGACATAAGCATTATCGATACCCTGGCCGGGGAACGGCTCACCCAGGGCTACCTGAGCCACGACAAGAACGCCACCGTACGAATTCGCACCACCGGCGACACCGCCTGGCTAACCATCAAGGGCAAAACCGTGGGCGCCACCCGCAGTGAATTCGAATACCCCATTCCGCTGGCGGATGCCCGCCAGATGCTCACCGAGCTGTGCGGCGCCGGCGTCATCGACAAAACCCGTTACCGGTTGCCACAAGGCGACCTGTGCTGGGAGATTGATGTGTTTCACGGCGATAACGACGGACTGATCGTGGCAGAAATCGAACTGCCCAGTGAAGGCACGTCTTTTGAAAAACCGGCCTGGCTGGGGGAAGAGGTCACCGGTGACAGCCGTTATTACAACAGCGCGCTAAGCACCACACCCTACAAGAACTGGCCGTAATCACAGCCAGCGTTATCCAAAAATACCATCGGCAAGCGCGAATGCGGGGGGAACAGCGAATGGAATCCAACCTTTACCAGGCACCGGACAGCGAGATCATCACACCGGAATCAGACACCTCGGGTTTGGCGCTCTATGTTGTCGCTCCCTGGAAGTTCAATCTGCTTTTCTGGGCGACCCTGGGTATCTATGACGTCTACTGGAATTTCCGGAACTGGCAGAACCAAAAAGACACCCGGCAGAAAAAAGTGCAGCCCATAGCACGTGCCCTGTTCAGCGTATTTTTCTTTGGCTCGCTGGTGAAAACCATCAATGACGAAAGCGAAGGAAAGGCAAAACCGTTACCGGTGGCCACCATGGCGACCCTGTATATTCTCTCTTACCTGATCAGCACCGTGTCTGACCGGGCCGCCGCCAACATGGAAACCTTTGGCATTCTGGACCTGATTTCACTGGCGCTTCTGCCCGTCACCTGGGCCGTCCTGTTCAAGGCACAAAAAGCCATCAACCTGTCCCAGGGGGATGAACAGGGCCTGCTCAATAATCGACTGACGCTCGCCAACGGTATCTGGATCTTGCTGGGCATCAGCCTGTGGGCGCTCATTTTGCTAGGCCTGGCCAGCGGTTATTTTCCAGAACAAACGGATACCTTTCTCTCCAGTCTGATAGAGACCGTGCCATGATCAGGTCATCCACAAAGAAGGCACTCGTCTACCCGCTGGCTGGAGCAGCGCTTGCCCTGCTACTGACCGGCTGCATTCCCACGATTCAACGGATGTGGGACGCCCAGCCCGTCAGCGGCACAGTCATCGATGGCGACACCGGCGCCCCGATCAGCGGCGCCACCATCAGCCTGATTGTTTCCCCCGATGACCCTGAACCACCGCGCACTGCCACCAGCAATGCGCAAGGGGAATTTACCCTCCCCGGCAGCTCCCATATCGGTTTCCATATGGCCATGCCGGCCAGCTATCTGGCCTCGGACAAGTGGACAATCCGCCACCCGGACTACCCCGACGCCGTGGCCGAAACCCGCACCATCGCACCCCCAACCGGTGAACAGCACCGGGAAATCACCGTACCGCTGTTCGCCCATATAAAAACCACACCGGTGCAAAACTGCCCCTACTTCCATTACCAGCAGCAGCTCAGGCAGTGGATACAGCAACATTTCGACGAGGAAGCACAGCGCCCCTTCCAGGACGCCCTGCTCACGCTCTGCCACGATCCCGAGCACATCGAGAAAATTCTCGCCCCACAGGAACCCTGATTCCGCCCATGGGTCTGAGGAGCTATACTGGACACCAATGGATGCCAGGGACGACCCCGGCAATCACCGCCAGCGCATCAATTACATAACGGGGACGACCCCATGACAGGAGACACGTCATGGCATGGGCCCTGGTTATTCTTGCAGGCATTATTGAAACTGGCTGGGCGCTGGGTTTGAAGTCCAGTCACGGCTTTACCCGCCCGCTTCCCTCACTGCTTACCCTCATCGGCATGATCGCCAGTTTCTGGCTATTGGCAAAAGCCATGCAGACCTTGCCCGTGGGCACCGCCTACGCGGTGTGGACCGGCATCGGCACCGTCGGCACCGTGCTACTGGGTATTCTGCTGTTCCAGGATGCGGTTAACGCCCCACGGTTACTGTGTCTGGGGCTGATCCTGGTCGGTATTGTGGGGCTGAAAATTTTTTCTCCCTGAGCCTTCTGCGGACATGCAGACGTGTCCCCGCCATCGGTTCCCTGTACTATTACGCTTGAACCATGGCGGTCACGCCCCTCCGTTTCCCTCACCACAGGTCCCGCATGCTCAATAACGACGTCCTCCGCCGCACCCGGTACATCTTCGATTTCGACGACACCCGCATGATCGGCGTCTTCGCCGAAGCCGGCGAAA
>NZ_LWFX01001096.1:0-8556 GCF_001635175.1 Alcanivorax sp. HI0083
CCCCTCCTCATCGGTGGGGAAAAACGACCAGTAATTCATGGCATCACCAAAAGCGGCATAGGTAATGTTGTTGGTGGTCAGGGCAAAGGTGTCGAGGGCCAGCAACACTTCGCCCTGAGCCGCATCGGCCATGGCCTCGTCCTGTAACTGGCTGGCTCCCAGGTTGGCCTTGTCGGTGAGCAAACGGGCAGTGGTATTTTGCGTCATAATGATCTCCGTTGACGGGCTCTCAACGAGCCGGTTTCACTGAGATTCATGCTAACAACCCCGCCACCAGTACGGGTTCGGATTCATTTATGGGCAAAGATCGCACCGACAAATCGCTGCCGCAGCCCCACAAGCGGCCATCCCAGGCCCGGGCAAAATTCACGGTGGATTCGCTGTACGAGGGATTTGTTCGGATTTGGCGCCGTGATGGCCCGGAGGCCGCCACCACCCGCGCCATTGCAGAAGAGAGCGGTTATGCCGTCGGCACCCTGTACGAGTATTTCCCGAATCGCACAGCCTTGCTCTCAGGGTATGTGCGCCACTGCATGGAACAGCTCTGCAGCGATCTGGCAGCAGCCAACACCGCCCTGGCAGGAGAGCCATGGGAAACGCGATTGCGCAAACTGGTCCGCCTGACACTGGATGAAGACGGCCAGGCTCCGTATTTTGACCGCGAGATGCTGGAACGGGAAAACCAGATCGCCAGCGACGCCCGCCATCGACAGATTTTTCAACACCTGGCGCGGACCTGGTCACACTGCATCGCCCAGTGGGAGGATTTTCCCGGGCCCGTGGATGACACGGTGATCGATATTCTGCTGCTGACCTTGTGGGGCGGGCGTCGTTACAGCTTTCTGGTGGATGCAGGCACACCCGACCAGCGCGGGGAACTGAGTACACGCATGGCCCGGGCCCTGCTACTCCCGGAGGAATAGCCGGGCAGCCGGTCCAGATTCAGCTCAGCCCGGCGGCCAGCTGAAGGCGCGACCACCCAGCACATGCACATGCAGGTGGAATACGGTCTGGCTGGCACCCGCACCGTTGTTCACGTTCAGACGGAAATCCTCCAGCCCTTCCTGCCCGGCCACCTGACTGGCCACCAGCAACAGATGACCCAGCAGTGCCTGGTCGGCCTCTTCAGCATCGGACAGCTTGGCAATCGGCTTCTTGGGAATCACCAGAAAATGGGTGGGCGCCTGGGGATTGATATCCCGAAAGGCCAGGCACTGGTCGTCTTCGAAGATGATATCGGCCGGAATTTCCCGGTCGATGATCTTGGAGAAAAGCGTTTCAGCCATAATTGCTCTCGGTTGGGTCAGCGGAAAAGCCACGTCGGAACCCCGTAGCCATGTCACAGCATGTGCACTTTACTGTGCAACCGGTGTGCCCCGGTTCACAGCTACTACGATAACTGCTCGTAAAATGTCCGCAGCAAGCGCTGTGCACCTTAGCGGCAGCCCAGAATAATGGCATTATAGTGACCTGTCGAAACCCATCATTATCAACCGGAACAGCATGGCCACTCTTTTTGTCGAAAATTTAACCGTCGCCGATTTCTCCTACCTGCACCCCAAGCGCGGCATGGTGGGTGAATCCTGGCTGGTGGACCTGGAACTGAGCGGCGACCTGGATGATCAGGGCATGGTCTTCGACTTTGGTCACATCAAGAAGCGCATCAAGCAGATCATCGACGACAGCGTGGATCACCGCCTGCTGGTTCCCGTGGATAATGACCAGACCACCATCGCCGAACGCGATAACGCCACCAGCCTGGAATGGGTTTACCGGGGTGGCACCATCCGCATGGTGGCGCCCAGCCAGAGCCTGCTGCTGATGCCTGGCCCGGAAGTGTCCAAGGCCAGCCTGACCCTGTACCTGATGGAGCTGATCCAGACCGTGGTACCGGCAAATGTGGCGGAAGTACGCGTGGTACTGCGCGAAGAAGATACCGGCACCGCGCCGTTCTATCACTATTCCCATGGCCTGAAAAAGCACGACGGCAACTGCCAGCGCATTGCCCATGGGCATCGCTCCAGCATTCACATTTTCGAGAATGGCCGGCGCAGCCGTTACTGGGAAAAGCTCTGGGCAGACCGCTGGGAAGACATCTACCTGGGCACCGAGGAAGATCTGGAAGGCACCTACTACATCGACGAAATTCCCCACCACCGGTTCCGTTACGATGCCGAGCAAGGACATTTCGAGCTGGTGATCCCGGAAGACCATTGCTACATGGTCGATACGGACACCACCGTTGAGCAGCTGGCCGCCCATATTGCTGCCCAGCTGGCCGATGAAGCCCCCGGCAAACATTTCCGGGTCCGCGCCTTCGAAGGCGTCGGCAAGGGCGCCATTGCCGAAGCCGGCGAGAACCTGCCCGGCAAGACCCACAGCAGCTGGCTCAGCGGCGCCTCGGTGATCTGACAGGACGCTGCAAGCAACAAGCGTCAAGCTGCAACGAGGGTTGGGGGCGCTGCGACACGTTAACCACTCTGCCCGCGAAAGATCAGTTGAAAGTTCAAAGTGAAAAGTTGAAAAGGAAAACTGGACTTTTCCCGTTTCCCCATCCCGGCTTGTAGCTTGTGGCTATTCTTCTGCCAGAATTCGCTCTGCTTCTTCCTGAATCAGCCGCCGCAGCCAGCGATGTGCCACGTTGTGGTGCAACAGCGATGACCAGGCCATTTTCAATTCAAACTCGGGAATATCAAACGGCGGTTGCTTGATCAGCAGACGTTCGTTCTGGGCCTGCATGCGCGCCACCCGGCTTGGCAGTGTGGCCACCAGGTCGTTATTCATGGCCAGCAGGGCCGGCATCTGGTAATGGCGGGTGAAAATACTGATCTTGCGGCTTTTACCCAGTTGCTCCAGGGCATGATCAATCCACCCCAGCCCACCGAGCTTTTCCGGGTTCATGCCGAACCCTACGCCAAAACCGGTTTTCGACACCCAGATATGCTGGGCGGACAGATAACTGTCCAGATCAAAGCCCTTGGCAATGGGATTATCCCGGTTGAGCAAACAGGAAAACGAATCCTTCCACAGGCTCACCTGGTGAAACGACCCCGGAATTTCGTTAAAGCGGTTTACCGCCATATCGACCCGGCCCTGCTCCATGTCCTGGTAGCTCACATCCGACGGGGTCAGGAAATCCAGCACCACATTGGGGGCCTCGGCGCGCAGGCGACGAACAATATGCGGCACCAGGGTGGCTTCCGCATAATCGCTGGTCATGATCCGGAACACCCGGCGACTGTCCGCCGGCTGGAACACATCCTCGGGCGTGAACAACTGCTCCGCCTGGGAAAGAATTTGCCGCACCAGGGGCCGCAGCTCCTGTGCACGTTCCGTGGCGGTCATGCCATCGCTGGTACGAATCAACAACGGATCACCAAACAACTCACGCAACCGCTTCAGGGAATTACTCATCGCCGGCTGGGTAATCCCCAGTTGCTCGGCTGCCCGGGTCACATTCTGCTCACGCAGAAGCACATCCAGATACTTGAGCAGATTCAGGTCTGCCGCACCAATATTCATTAAGTGAATAGCCGCCAATTTTTATATCAGTAGTATCAATTGTAGCACTGCCTGATACTCACTGGCACCGTGCACCAGATCACACAGGCACGACGATTCTCCGTGTAAAAAAACTTTTACTTAGCCTAGTGTTAACCGTGTCTCTATTTCGCCATTACTGGCACGCTGCCAGTATCGCCTGGAGGCAAAAAAATGCGTAAGGTCTAAAGCTTGTGTCCAGATAACAGCACAGCCTGCTCTGTTGTCATAGGCCGGCCAGCCTCACTCGCCAGCCCCATGTAAGCAGGCGTGATTCAGAGGTTACTATGACAAGCAACGCAACCACGCGAACCGAGAAGTTCGTGGTTCGTTTTCCCTGCGGTATGCGAAACGAGGTCGCGCAAGCGGCCAACCACAGCCATCGCAGCATGAACGCGGAAATTATTGCCCGGCTGGAACATAGCCTGAAGAACTGGCCGCATACCCTGCCCCATGGCGAAGCAGCGGTGCCGCAAGGCGGCGAAGAAGCTTTCCTGCTGGAGCGCTTTCGCCAACTGCCACAGGGGAAACAACAGGCACTGTTGGCGCTGTTGGATTAGATTCACCGTGCAGGGCTAACCACAATCGTCCTTTTGTCCTTACAATACACCGCTGGCCACCTGCCCATTATCGATATGACAGTACTTTGCACTATGATGTAGTGCATGCTGCTCACGCACGCAGTCACCGATTCATGGACGGAAAGGAGCCTTTACGGCCGTGACCGCAAACCAGAACCATACCCCACTGCCAACCGGCAGCGATATTACGTTACCGTGGCACCTGCGCCTGCCCAAACCGCTGGAAAAGGATTTTCGCCTCTATTTCCGGGCAAGCGTGGCCAAAGTCATGCCCTGGGCGTTGGCACTGGTGGCGTTCCTGATTGTCTCCGCCATGTTTATCGAGTCGCGAATTTCTCCTGACGTTCTCAACATGTCCTGGCGCCCGCGGCTTTTCACCTTGATGCTCACCGGCGGCTGTCTGGTATTAATCCGCAAGCCACAATGGCGTAACTGGCTCCACGAAGCCACGCTGGTACTGGCATTCGCCATTGCCCTTACCGGCAATTATCTAGGGGCCATAGTCGAGCACCCCCTGGCCTACACCTTCTTTTTCCACACCCCACTGGCTATCCTGATGATCTGCATCCTGATACGGGTGCCATTCTATGCCGCACTGATTAGCTCCGTGGTAATGATTGGCTGCATGATTTTCAGCCTGCAACTCAGTTCCGGTCGGCAGCCCTTTGAACCATCCACCTTGGTGCTGGTCTCGCTGGCCTTTACAAGCATGAGCTTGTTTGGCCAATACGTGTATGAACGTCTGTTGCGACAGCATTTCCTTTCCGAACACGTACTGTTCCAGCACAGAAACGAATTACACTCAGCCAATCTGGTACTGGAAAATCAGGCCACCGTCGACGGCATGACCGGCTGCATCAATCGCCGGGGCATGGAAAGCCGCCTGAGCCACCTCTATCACAAGCTGAACCAGAACAACCCGGATGCCCCGGAACGCATCACCCTGATGCTGTTCGATATCGACTTCTTCAAGCAATACAACGATACCTATGGCCACCCGGCGGGCGATGAGTGCCTGAAAAAAGTGGCCGGCGTCCCTCTGGGAATGGTGCAAAGCGATACCGATTTCGTGGCTCGCTACGGTGGCGAGGAATTTGTCATCACCCTGACTGACTCCAGCTTCAACGATGCGCTGGTTTTTGCCGAACGTATGCGTAACCGGGTCGAGCAGCTGGGCCTTCCCCATAGCGGTTCCCGGGTCAGCCAGGTGGTGACCATCAGTGTCGGGGTCGCCTGTTCGGACGGCACCGCAGAAGACGGCGCTCAGCTATTGAAAATGGCCGATGAAGCGTTGTATCAGGCAAAAGGTGCCGGCCGAAACCGGGTAGCAATGATGAGCAATCAGGGTGTGGTGGAAATGCTCAATTAGTCGCTGCCGGCGGAAAGCAAGAGGCCGCGCTCCTGGAGCGCGGCCTCTTTCGTTAACTGACCGACGGATCGCAAATTCAGGCGGCAAGCCCTTCTGCCGGACCGAAGAACTCGTAATGGATATCCGCATCGTCCACGCCTTTTTCCTGCAGCACGCCATACAGGGCTTTCAGCATGGGGACCGGACCGCAGAAGTAATACTCCGCGCGACGCTCTCCCACCAACTGATCCAGTAATGCTCGATCCAAAAAACCGGTGCTATCAAAACCACCCTGCGCCTTATCCTGCGCTGACGGTTCGCTGTAACGGACATGGCAATGCAGGTTGTCATGGCTATCCGCCAGCTTCTGCAGCTCCGCAGCAAAAGGCCGAACGGCTCCATTCTGGGCACACTGAATAAAGATCACTTCACGGCCCTGTTGGCGAGCCAGCGCCCCATGCAGCATGGAAAGCAGCGGCGTAATTCCCACACCGCCAGCCACCAGCACCAACGGAACGCCGTCACCAGCGGCATCGGCCAAGGTAAACTCTCCACAGGGAGGCGCCACCTCCAGCACATCGCCTTCCTGAATATGCTCATGAATATAACCAGAGCACACACCATGGGGGGCCTCGTCAGCTGTTGCCAGCTCCCGTTTCACACTGATTCGATAATGACTTTCACCCGGTGCACAAGACAGGCTGTAGTTGCGCATTACCGGCTGGCCACCGGGTGGCGTCACCCGCACGGTAATGTACTGGCCAGGCTGGTGCGGCTGCAGCGCCTCACCGTCCTGACGAGCCAGGTACAGGGAAACGATGTTCTCGCTTTCAGCCTCACGACGGGCAACGACAAAAGGCTTGAAACCCTGCCAGCCGAACGCCTCCTTTTGATGCTGGTACAGCGTATTTTCACGGCCAATAAAGATATCTGCCAACGCCCCATAGGCCGCCGCCCAGGCATCAATAATTTCCGACCTTTCATCAATTCCCAACACTTCCTGAATGGAGGCCAGCAAATTGGCACCAACAATCGGATAGTGCTGCGGCTGAATCCCCAGGGAAACGTGCTTCTGGGCAATCAGCTCCACGGCATCTGCCAGCGCGGCCGGATTGTCCACGTGCTGGGCATAAGCACAGATAGCCCCCGCCAGAGCACGTTGCTGGGTGCCAGCCTGTTGATGGGCCGGGTTAAAAAAGGGCCGCACCTCCGGGTTCCCCCGGAACATACGTGCATAGAAATGCCGGGTAAGTGCCTCTCCATTTTCCTGAAGCACAGGCACGGTTTGTTTGATAACAGCCAGTTGATTCCGGGTAAGCACGGCGTGACTCCTGTTGATGACCATTAATAGGCATTTTACATGCCTCTTTTAAATAGGCATATTAGATACTCATTTTCTGCAGGTCAAGCCATGCAACTCACAACACATACGGATTACGCCCTGCGGGCCCTGATCTATCTCAGCCTGCGGCGTAACGAACACCCGGCCACTGTCCAGGAAATTGCCGATGCGTATCACATCTCCAACAACCACGTGGCCAAGGTCGCACAGACACTGGTGCAGCTGGGTTATGTGCAAAGCTTAAGAGGGCGAGGAGGCGGCCTGGTGATGGCGAAATCCGCGCAAGAGGTCAATGTGGGGGAGCTGGTGCGGCAAACAGAAAATCTCAAACTGCTGGACTGTTTTGGCACGGAATCGTCATGCCCGATAGATCCCGCCTGCAAGTTGAAGCAGGCATTGGGAAAAGCACAGTCAGCTTTTCTTCAGACTCTGGATCAGTACACCCTGGCAGACTTGACTGGTAACACTGGTGAACTGCGCATCCTGCTAAAACAGACTTAAATCAGGGCGCGCAAGGCGCCCTGTCGCCATTATTTACTGGCTCTTTTTTCCCGTCGTTTCTCTTTCAGGGTTTTTTGCGGCTTTTTCTTCTCTTTTTCCTTACTCATAACGCTTTCCTTTCAAGCTGGTTTCATATTTTCCGTCTTGTTTTACGGTTAAAACATGCAAGGCCGATCCCTCCCTATTGCATTAACGCTATTCACTTCTCGTCTAATTTCTTCACTTTCAATAACAGATAGCGATGCTCGTAGCCGAGAAACGCCACGTTGACCACCTCGCCGGGGAACGCGCCCAACAAAGCTGCCCCCAGCGGCGAAAGCACAGAAATATCCCTTTCCCCCAGCATCGGCTTCCCGGACGGCGCCAGGGTGAAGCACATCTGCTCTTCGTCTTCAAAACTGAATAGCGAGACACAATCACCTACCGCTGCAGCGGCAAGACCGTTCCCAACTCCACGCAACATTTCTATTTTCTCCATCACTTCCATAAGCCGGACCGGCGAAAGAAAGAACAGGGGGTTCCTGGCTAAATAGCGTTTCCCATAGCCATAGCGACACAACGACAAACGCTCCATAAGCGCAGCCATACACGGTTCACCAAATTGATAAAAAGGGATATCGATCAATATCGACAGAAGGGGGAGATAGCCGGGCAAGCGCCGCCCGGCTTAAACCGGAAAGGTAGGGAGAAAATCCATCCAGAGAGAAAAAAGGTAAAACACAGCAACACTCCTGCATTTATTTTTACCGACAACAGGGACAACCATAGCCGGAATAATAAATATAGCAAGCCTGCCCTGAAGAAGGCGCGATTAAACCCGTTTATTGATTTTTCTTACGTTGAAAGCGGATATGCCGTGAGCGGGTCTCCCGAGAAGAAATCGCACCAGTATGAGCACGGATAATATCGCTACGGGTCAGTATCCCCAGCACTTTCTCCGACTCCTCACTCGCCGTGATTACCACACGCCCCACCCCGTTTCTCACCATATGGTCAGCGGCGTCACGCAGGGTCTTGTCCGGGGTTATTACCACAGGCGCCCGACGCACGATATCCGCCATATTCATTTCCCCGGACGCATCCAGCTGCCAGATGTCGCGGCGTGTCACCACACCTTGCAGCACCCCCTGGCTGTCTACCACCGGAAAGCCCTGGTGATGGGTGGTCGCGGCATCGTCCTGAAGCCATTGCTGTACCTCGGCAAGGGTTTGTTGCGCATTCAGAGTAACAACCTTGGTGCTGAA
>NZ_LWFX01001097.1:0-5846 GCF_001635175.1 Alcanivorax sp. HI0083
GCTGGACCTGATTATGGTGACCACCGGCAAGCAGGCACGGCCAGCACGAGGGGAAGTGGTACATAGCGAGCCCCTGGTATGGGCAGGCGCCCAGAGCGGTATCGCGGTGACCCAAAATCCCCTCCCCCTGGCGCTGGCCAGCCAGGGCTGCCCCTGGCGCAAAATGGCCCTGGAGGCGCTGGACCACAGCCAACATCGCTACCGGATTGCCTATACCAGCGAGCACTGTGCCGGCCAGGAAGCGGCCATGCAGGCGGATCTCGCCATCGGCCCCTTTCCGCTCAGCCTCATTCAGCCCCCGCTACAGCAGCTGGGAGACGAATTTGCACTCCCCGAGCTGGGCGATTATCAAATCGCCATGCTCTACCGCGGCGAAGAAGGGTCTGCCACCCACGTGCTGGCTGGCCATGTCCGGGCCGTTTTCCGGGCCCTGCGGCTGTAATGGGTCAGAAAACACCAGAAACGATACAAATAATTTATTTTGTCTCATTGTGTAATCACCACATCCTCGTTAGCATAAATTGAAACGAGCGCATGACCGGTTCAGAACCGGCTTTCGAGGATGAACAAAATGACAGCACAAGCCTCTGCTTTCGATAACAAAACCCGGCTTGAGAACCAATGGCCGGAACCTCTCAGCGCCAAAGAACTGGATCGCAAATTCCCCGGCGTTCTGGACAACACCGTTATGTTGTCCGCCGGGGCGAATATCATCATGCAGCTGGCCCTGCCCGCGGTCGGTTACGGCGTCGCCGAGAGCCGTGTAAAAAGTGGCTCCGTCCTGCACCGTCCGCTCAAACGCACCCGCACCACCTTTACCTATCTGGCCGTTGCCATGATGGGCACGAGCGAAGAAAAGCTGGCCTATCGAAAAGCCGTTAACGGCGCGCACAAGCAGGTCTATTCCACTGACAGCTCCCCGGTAAAATACAATGCCTTCGACCCCGAACTGCAGATGTGGGTTGCCGCCTGCCTGTATTGGGGCTTTGTGGATACCTATCAGAAAGTTAACCGGACGCTGAGCCGCGCAGAGCAGGAAGAGTTCTATCAGTTATCTCACCCGCTGGGCACCACCCTGCAGGTTCGCCAGGACATGTGGCCCCGGGATCTGGATGGCTTTGAGGCGTACTGGCAAAACGGCCTGAAGAACCTGAGCATTGATGACCGTGTGCGTGAATTCCTGATGATCATCGCCGATCTGAAATTCCTCAATCCGGTTAGCCAGTTACTGTTCAGCCGCTTCAACCGGTTTGTCACCACCGGCTTTCTTCCTCAGGAACTGCGCGATCAGATGCAGCTGGAATGGAACGACGACAAGCAGCGCAAGTTTGAACGCTTTGTGCGGATGGCTGGCCGTATCAGCCGCCTCTTTCCTCGCCCTATTCGCCAGGCCGCGTATCTGCTGCCGCTCTGGGACTTCCGTCGCCGGCTGAAAAAAGGCAAGCCTCTCATTTGAACCCTGCTCGCCAATCCTGGTAGGGGGCATACCCCCCTATCCTTTTACCGGCAACCTTGCGATACCCGCCACCTCCTCAGGCAGCAGGTCACGGCTCTCCCCCGGGGCCAGGCTTTCATCCAGAACCAGATGACCGATAGCCAAGCGGTGCAACGTCAGCACCTTGTTATCGAAACGTCCGAACATTCTCTTGATCTGGTGATAACGGCCTTCGCACAGCCAGACATCCGCCTCGTAAGCACTACGAATTCTGAGCGTCGCCGGGCGTGTCTTGATGCCCTCGAATGCGAACCACATGCCTTCGGAAAATGCGGCCACATACGCCTCCGTCAGAGGCTGCTCCACCGTCACCCGATAGTGCTTACGAACCTGACTCTGCGGCTGACTCAGCTGCCGGGACCAGGCGCCATCGTTGGTCAGCAACACCAGGCCGGTACTGTTGAAATCCAGCCTGCCGGCCAGATGCAAACCCTGGCGCTGTGACGCAGGCAACAGATCCATCACAGTGGTGTGCTGATCGTCACTGGTGGCGCTGACCACGCCGGCAGGCTTGTTCAGCATCAGGTAACGCGGCGCCTCACTTTGCAGCAGCTCCCCGTCCAGCTCTACCCGGTCGAACGGGCCGATTCGCTGCTGACGATCCCTTACCGGCACGCCATTCACCCGCACGCGCCCCGCAGCCAGCACCGGACGCAGCCCGCTGCGGCTGACTTGCAGAACCTGGCTGAGAAAACGATCGAGTCGGTGGTTGCGGCTTGGCATCGGCACAGTCTACCTGCCGGCCATTCAAACCGTGATAGCTAAATGCTATTCAGGCATTAGAAAAAGACTATTATGAAAAGAGAATACAAACAGTTCCCATTAACAGCCATAATTTTATCAAGAGCGCCCAGGATAACGCTCTGCGCCACTATCTAGCTGCACCGTTATCCCAATGAACCCTCCGCTGTCACTACAGGATTGCCATGTCGACCTTTCCCTATCGCCTGACCGCACTGACACTCGCCTGTCTCACCGCCACTTTTGTCCATGCAGCCGAGGAAGAAAGCCATGTTCTTGAAACCGTAAAAGTACAAAGCAGTGCCGACGCCTCCAAGGAAGGCCTTAGTGAAGCCTACGCCGGTGGCCAGGTGGCCGAAGGCGGTTCTCTGGGGATCCTTGGCAAGCAGGATAGCCTGGAAACCCCTTACAGTTTCACCAACTACACAGAGCTGCTGATCGAAGACCAGCAAGCGGAGAGTGTCGGTGATGTGCTGCTGAATGATCCGGCGGTGCGGGTTGCCCGCGGCTTCGGCAACTTCCAGCAAGTCTATCTGGTACGTGGCCTGCCGGTGTACTCCGACGACATGAGCTACAACGGCCTCTATGGCCTGCTCCCTCGCCAATACCTGTCCTCGGAGTTCATTCAGCGCGTTCAAGTCTTCCGCGGCGCCAATGCGTTCCTGAACGGCGCTGCGCCCGGCGGCAGTGGGCTGGGCGGTGCAATCAACGTACTGCCCAAGCGCGCCCCCAACTATGCGGTGAACCAGTTCACCCTCGGCGTGGAGAGCGGCGGCCAGGGTTACGGTGCCGTGGACTTGGCGCGCCGTAGTGACGACGGCCGTGCCGGCATCCGCATTAACGCCGCCCGCCGCGATGGCGACACCGCTGTGGATGGCGAAAACCAGAAAATATCCATGTCGCATATCGGTGTGGATTTCCGCGAAGAAAACCTGCGTCTCTCCGCCGACCTGGGCTTCCAGAAATTCAGTATGGATGCCTCCATGCCCAGCATCACCTTTGCCTCCGGCGTACCCATCCAGAAAACCCCGGATGCGGACAAGAGCGTCGCCCAGCCCTGGACTTACTCCAACTCTGAAGACCTGTTTGGCACCCTGCGCGCAGAGTATGATTTTGCGGATAACGTCACCGCCTGGCTTGCTGCCGGGGCCCGCCAGGGCGACGAAGATGCCATCTTCGCCAATCCCACTGTTAACAATACTGCGGGCGATTACACCGCGAGCCGTTTCGAGAATGTCCGCGAAGATACCGTCATCACTGGCGAAGCCGGGGTTCGCTGGGATATCGCTACAGGCCCGGTGAAGCACACACTGAGCCTGTCTAGCGCCAGCTATGAACTGGACTCCAAGAACGCCTTTATCTTTGGGGGAGGCATCACCGGCAATATCTATAATCCCCAGACGGCTCCCATGCCGGCGTTGGGTTTCGCCGGTGGCGATCTGAACGATCCCAAAACCACCATCAAAACCCAGATGCGCAGCGTCGCACTGGCTGACCAGCTTGCCATGCTGGACGATAAACTACTGGTGACACTCGGTGCCCGCTACCAGGAAATCGAAGACACCAGCTACGATTACGACACCGGCGCCCGAGGCAACAAGTACGAAGACAACGATGTGACCCCGTCCGTTGGCGTACTGTACCGCCTCACCGATTCCGTCTCCCTCTACACCAATTACATCGAAGGCCTGGTGGCTGGCGGTAACGCTCCCGCCAACAACAACAGCCAGCCGGTGGCTAACGCCGGGGAAACCATTGCCCCCTTCACCACCGAACAGACCGAACTGGGCATGAAGTTCGATGCCGGAAACCTGGGCGGTAGCGTTTCCCTGTTCCAGAGCAAGAAGCCCATCACCGGTTTCGACGGCAACAACACATTCAAAATCGTGGATGACCAGACAAACAACGGCCTGGAATTGATGGCCTACGGCAAGCCACTGGACAGCCTGACAGTGCTCGGCGGTGTCAGCCTGCTGGATACCGACGTGGATGGTGAAGACGCCATCGGCTCCCCGGACACCCAGGCCAACCTGAATGTGGACTGGGCTGTCCCCGGCACGGAAGGCCTGTCCCTGGACGGCCGCGTGATTTACACCAGTTCCCAATATACCAACGCCGCCAACACCCAGAAAATACCGGACTGGACCCGCCTGGATCTCGGTGCCCGCTATCTGATCCCGGTCGGAGACGCTAAGATGCTGACCCTGCGCGCCCGGGTAGAGAATGTGGCAGATGCGGACTACTGGGCTTCCGCCGGCGGCTTCCCCGGTTCCAGCTACCTGACCGTAGGCGCTCCGCGTACCGTTATGCTATCCGGCACCTACGAATTCTGATCCCAGGGAAACGCCCCGGCCTGCCGGGGCAATCTTTTATGAAACAAAGCACGTTCCGAATCTGGTCTTCTCTGCACACCTGGACCAGCCTGATCAGCACCGCCTTCCTGTTAATGCTTTGCATCACCGGACTGCCGCTGATCTTTCATGATGAACTCGACAGCGTTCTCCACAGTGACCACTGGCAACCCGCCAACCCTGACGGTGCGCTGCTGAGTCTGGACGATATTCTCGAGCAGGCGGCGCAGCACCGCCCTGGTGAAGTCCCGCTGTACATGAGCTTCGATATCGACCGCCCGGTTATCAACGTCACCAGTGGTCCCGCGCCGGATTCCCCCGGACGCGACATGACCATGGCATCTTTCGATCGAACCAGCGGCGAGCCGGTACCCGGGCACGATGGCTTCGACATCATGGAATTCCTGCTGCAACTGCACACCGACATGTTCCTGGGCTTACCCGGCATGCTGTTCCTGGGCGCCATGGGCCTGCTGCTGATCATCGCCATTGTGTCCGGCGTTGTGCTCTATGCCCCCTTCATGCGCAAACTGGAATTCGGTGCCTTGCGCACCCGGCGCGCCAAACGCATCAAGTGGCTGGACTATCACAACCTGCTGGGCATTGTGACCGTCGCCTGGCTCACCGTGGTGGGTCTCACCGGCGTGGTGAACAGCCTTGCCGACCCTATCACCACTACCTGGCGAACCCAGGCACTGGCCGACCTGACTGCCGGCTACCAGGGCGACACCGTTCCCACCCCGGCTGAAATGGCCTCGCTGGATGAGGCCGTCAAGCAGGCAGTGGAAGCAGCGCCAGACATGACACTGCAATTCGTGGCCTTCCCCGGTGGCGACTGGTCCACCAACTACCACTACGCCATTTTCCTGCACGGCAACACGCCGTTGACTTCGCACATCACCACACCGGTGCTGATTGATGCCCGCACCGGCGAGTTTGCCGGCATGCGGGAGATGCCCTGGTACAACAAGGCACTCGCCCTTTCCGGGCCACTACACTTTGGGGATTACGGCGGATTACCGCTGAAGATTCTCTGGTTTGTACTGGACCTGTTTACCATTGTGGTGCTGGTGACCGGCCTGTACCTGTGGTGGGTACGGCGGCGAAACAACAACGCTGGAGGGGCATGATGAGCCGTATCTTTGCCATTCCGCTGTTCATCGGCATCACCAGTATCGTGGGGCTGCTGGCCGCCCTGCTCGGCGATGGCATCTACGACGGAGTATCCTGGTTGGGCCTGGGCATCCCGGTGGCCGCCG
>NZ_LWFX01001098.1:0-11054 GCF_001635175.1 Alcanivorax sp. HI0083
TCCTCCCAGAGTTTTTCCGCGTCGCGTACCATGCTGGCGATGGAGGGTTTGGCTGCGGGATTGGAAAAACTGGCTGCGAGAGCGCGGCTGGCACACTCATAAACAAACGCTTTTTGGCTCATTTCGGCAAGGGTTTTGTTCACGGTTTCTCCCTGTTTTTCTTTTCTTTGACGTTAGCACTGCCTGGTTAGTGAGGATAGCCCGGTGCGGGACAGCGTGTGCACCGGTGACATTTTCGCTGTAGCCGTCACAATATCGCCATTGCCGGAATGATCCGTGCCCTCGTTTAGCTTGTCTCCAGGAGTCTGCAGCCATGAGTGTCCACGAAATCCATCACCCGTTGGTAAAACACAAACTCGGCCTGCTGCGCCAGAAAAGCCTGAGTACGCGCAGTTTCCGCCAGCTCACCGCGGAAGTGGGCAGCCTGCTGACCTATGAAGCCACCAGCGACCTGGTGCTGGAGGATTATCAGGTGGATACCTGGATGGGCAAGGCGCCGGCCCAGCGCATCAGAGGCAAGAAAATCACCGTGGTGCCGATTCTGCGGGCCGGACTGGGGATGCTGGATGGCGTGCTGGAACTGATCCCCAGTGCCAAGGTCAGCGTGGTGGGTGTGTACCGGGATGAGGCAACCCTGGAGCCGGTGGCCTATTTCGAGAAGCTGGCCCACGATATCGACGAGCGCATGGCGCTGGTGATCGACCCGATGCTGGCGACTGGTGGCTCCATGCTGGCCTGTATCGATATGCTGAAAAAAGCCGGCTGTACCCAGATTCGTGCCCTGGTACTTGTGGCAGCCCCGGAGGGTATTCGCAAGGTCCAGGAGGCGCACCCGGATGTCTCCCTTTACACCGCTTCGGTGGATCAGGGGCTGAACGAAGAGGGCTATATCATGCCGGGCCTGGGAGATGCCGGAGACAAGATTTTCGGGACCAAATAACCGGGTATCGCCCGGTGGCCTAAGCCACAGGCAATCACAAATCAGGAGCTGTACATGAGTCAGGCCGGCGGATTCTGGAACTGGAAAATCATCCTCATCGGCGCGCAGATGCTGTTTGTGGCTTTTGGGGCCATGGTATTAATGCCGTTACTGACCGGGCTGGATCCCAGTGTGGCGCTGTTTACCGCGGGGCTGGGCACATTGTTGTTCCAGTGGATTACTCGCCGTTCGATTCCTGTTTTCCTGGCGTCCTCGTTTGTCTTTGTGGCACCGATTTCCCATGGGGTACAGCAGTGGGGCGTGCCGGCCACCATGGGGGCGTTGTTCTGTACCGCTGTGGTCTATGTGATTCTGGGTGCACTGGTGAAGTGGCGGGGGCCGGGCTTTCTGCACCGCCTGATGCCGCCGGTGGTCACCGGCCCCATCATTATGGTCATCGGGCTTAGCCTGGCGCCCACGGCGGTGAACTTTGCCATGGGCATGTCCGGCAACGGTGAACTGCAGATGTTTCCGTACGCGGATGCCCTGCTGGTCTCCATGGTGTCGCTACTGACCACCATGCTGGTGGCCACCCTGGGGCATGGTTTATTTCGGTTGCTACCGATTCTGTGTGGCGTGATGGCGGGTTACCTGACCGCCCTGGCCATGGGCATGGTGGATTTCTCCGGGGTGAGTCAGTCGAGCTGGTTGTCAGTGCCGACCTTTATTGCACCCACGTTTTACTGGCCTGCCATCCTGTTTATGGTGCCGGTGGCGCTGGCGCCAGCCATTGAGCATGTGGGCGATGTGCTGGCCATCAGTAACGTGACCGGCAAGGACTACATTCGCAAACCCGGCCTGCATCGCACGCTTACTGGCGATGGCGTGGCGAGTATGGTGGCGGCCCTGTTTGGCGGACCGCCCAATACCACCTACTCGGAAGTCACCGGCGCGGTGATGCTGACCCGGGTGTTCAATCCGGTGGTGATGACCTGGACGGCTATTTTCGCCATCCTGCTGGCGTTTATCGGAAAGTTCGGCCTGCTGCTGCAAAGCATCCCCACGCCGGTCATGGGCGGCATTCTGATTCTCATGTTCGGGTCGATTGCCAGTGTGGGCATGAATACCCTGATCAAGGCGCAGGTGGACCTGCACGCTCAGCGCAACCTGGTGATTGTGGCGGTTACGCTGATTTTCGGTATCGGTGGCATGGTCATGGGCAACGGTGACTTTACCTTGCAGGGCATCAGTCTGTGTGGCCTGGTGGCGGTGTTTTTGAATCAGGTCTTGCCCCATGCTCCGCCCGTCACGGACGACCTGCATGAAGAGCAGGAATACGTGGAGGACTTGCTGGAGCACGCCCGTAAAAACGGGCGTGATGACCGTTCCTAGACATTTTCCTTCGCGTCACCGGGTGCGGTGACAGACAATTGCCATGACACCCCGAAGCAGTCCTGCACCCAGCCGAACCAGGGGCTGAAGTCATAGCTGTCCAGGGGCATCAGCACGGTGCCGCCGTCTGCCAGTTTTGCAAAGGTGTCGGCTACTGCCTGTTTGTCCTTCAGGGCAAGACACAGCGAGGTCGATGGGGTGAAATCAAAGTCGTGGGGCACAGGGCTGTCAAAACAGTGTATCCGCACGTTGCCGATACGGCACCAGGCGGTTTTCACCTGGCCGTTTTCACCCATCTCGTCCGGGCCGTAGAGCGTTCGGCTCAGCAGCTCTAACGGAGCGATAGCGCTGTCGTAGAGATCGAGGGCCGCGTTGGCCCGGCCCTGAAACATCAGTTGCACGGTTAGCGTGTCAGTCATGCGGGGCCTCGCTTTCCTGCAAAACGCGCTGATAGTGCGTTTCCCATTGTGTGTGTGTTGGCCAGAAGGACGAGCGGGGTTGGCCGTTCAGCTCTTCGGCCAGAATGCCCAGATGGGTGTGCCAGCCGCTGGCGACACTGATGCGGGTGTTTTCGTCAGCGGGCAAGCGGTGGTGGGTAAGCCGTAAATGAACCTGGTCGCCCTGCGCGCTCAAGAAAAAGGTGACTTCGCCTTCATTGTCACCCCAGGTATGGGCCAGCACATGGGGTGGCTCAAAGCGGGTAATGATGCCAGTCAGCGTGGCTCCACCTTCAATGGATTTGTACTTGTCCGGGGCCGGCTGGATATCCTCTGACAAATCCTGATGACGGAAATGAATCACCACTGCGCCACCCACAAACTCGCCCAGGGTGCCGCCACCCAGCCAGCGAGCGCGTTTGTCCGGGTCGGTCAGGTAGGCCCATACGCGCTCAATGGGGCCGGGCAGGGTGCGTTCTATCGTCAGGGTCGTAGCGTCGTCGAATCGTACATCGGTTTCCATCACAAACCTCCTGTCAGTCTCCGTCCTTGAGCGCCTGTTCCAGCGCGTCCAGTTTGTCGTTCCAGAACACCCGATAGCGTTGTAGCCAAGCGTCTGCCTCCGCCATGGGGGCGGCGTTGAGTCGGCAATGGTGCCTTCGGCCCTGCACCTCCCGGATAAGCAGCCCGGCCTTCTCCAGCACTTTGACGTGCTTGGAGGCGCCAGCAAATGACATGGCGAAAGGCTCTGCCAGTTCGCCCACGTTGCAAGGGCCCTGTTCCAGTTGTTGCAGCATGGCCCGCCGGGTGGGGTCGGCAAGAGCAGCAAAAACAGCATCCAGATGTTGATCGTTTTGTTTAACCATAAGGTTGAATTTATAGGTGCGGGAATGAATGTTCAACCATTTTGTTTAATGATGGCCGGGTTCCCGACAGGCGGTGCGTCCGGTGAGTTGCTGCATGACGCCGTTGGCGGTCAGCGTCAGGTAGCCCATGGGAATATCGAGAGCGGTGAGTCGCCGGGCCGTCCAGCTGTTACAGGTATTGCCGAGCCAGAAGGTACCGTGCGCAGGAAAGAAACGGCTGTCGCCATACAGCCCGGGGGCAGCGTCGATGGGGGTGCCGTTATCGTCCAGCACAAAGTCGTTGGCGATTGCCCGTTGCAGCGCTGCCAGTTGCATCCTGCTGACGCACAGCGGCTGAATATCCCCGTGGGGGAGCGTTTCGGGGTGCCGGTCAAGTGCGACCACATGCAGCACGCTGTTCGTTGGCCACAACATGGCGCGGACCAGTCGCCAGGTGCTGTTGTCCTGGCGGTAGAAGGCATCATCACCCCAACCCATTTCATAGTAGGCGGGTTTCGAAAAATAGGCAGGGAGAAACTGCAGTGCAGGATCGAGCTGCTCCGCAGGGAAGGCAATACCGGTATGCCAGCGATGGCGTACTACCAGTACGGTCACCTTGCTGTCATCGGCCGGGCTGTCGCCCGGTAACGACAGCAGCCCCGCAAGCATCACTACAGCAAAACGCATCATGGCCCCAGTGTAGCCGGTGATCTGATGGCAATCATGTGCAAGCGGCGCGCGATCTTGTAACGTCAATAAACCCGGCAAAGCCGGGTTCGGCACGGTCAATACCTGCCCGCGGCAAGACCGGACTGGAATTAACCGATACCCACGGGCCATTCAGGGAGAGAAGATAATGGACAGATCGAAAACCAGATTTGCATTCACGGTACCCGCGTTAACCGCGTTAGTGGTTGGCTCACTTTCAGCATCAGTGGTGGCCTCTTCCCGTTGCGATGGCCTGGTCGGCTGTGAACGGAAGTTCTGTGAGATTGAAACGCAGATAGATTACGCCGAGAAGCAGGCCAATGCAGATAAGGTCGCCGGGTTGAAAAAAGCCCTTGCCGAAGCCCGGGACCATTGCACGGATGACTACCTGCGCCAGGAATTAAAAGACGATATTGAAGAATCGCGAAGTGATCTTCTGGACTATCAGGAAGATCTGGACGAGGCCCGGGCTGATGGTGACGAGGAAAAAGTCGCCAAGTACCAGAAAAAGATAGCGGACGAGATAGCAGAGCTGGAGGCCTTGCAGAAGGCCTTGTCCGAATTTTGAGTGATCGCGTACCAGGGCCCCGCCATTTGTGAAGGCGGGGCTTTTCTGGTTAATTGGCTTATAAAAAACGTGGCATTGGTGGGCGGTTGTGCGTCTCGCCGCCACGGGAAGGGAAGCCAATCGATTAGATCATGAAGGCACATTGTGCCAGGACCCCCTAATGACTAATCAAGGAGACAGCACCATGACTCGAATGATCTTTGTGAACCTGCCCGTGGCGGATTTGACGGTAGCCATGAACTTTTACTCTGCACTGGGGTTTGAGAACAACCCGCAATTCACTGACGAGACGGCTGCCTGCATGGTGTGGAGCGAAGCGATCCATGTGATGCTGCTGACCCACGACAAATGGCGGACCTTTACGGACCGGCCGATTCCACCTTCCTCTTCCAGTGAAGTGATGCTGGCGCTTTCCTTTGATAGTCGTGATGCGGTGGATGCGGTGGATGCGGCCGCTGCGAAGAACGGTGGCACTGCCGATATCAACCCGGTTCAGGATCTGGGGTTTATGTATAACCGCAACCTGGCGGACCCGGACGGGCATGTATGGGAAATGATGTGGATGGACATGGCGGCGATGGAGGGCTAGTGCTGGCTCCCCGATTCCTGTCCGAGCTACGAAGCCCCTCTGTAGGAGTTCCCTTCCAGGGGACGAACCCGAGCCCAGGCGAGGGAAACGGGGTAGGTTCACCTCATGCCTTCATTCAGTTTGTTGAAACCTGAAGTCCCTGACCGACCTTCGATCGATTCCGTGCTTCGCACGGTTCGTCCCCTGGAAGGGAACTCCTGCAGGGGGGGTGAAGGCGTGAATCTGGAGTAGAATAAAAACGCCCCGCGATGCGGGGCGTTTTTCGTTGCGGGGTGTGGCTTAGGTGTGGCTTACACCTCGAAGGCGTCGTTCAGCTTCTTGGCCACCGGGGCCAGTTTCAGCTTGGCGAACTGCGGCAGGCCGTTTTTGAAAGGCGGGTAGGACTCGCCACCAATCAGCGGCTCCAGGTAGGCGCGGCCGGCAGGGGTGATGCCGAAGCCATCCTTGCTGATGTACTTGCGCGGCATTTTCTTTTCCACGTTGGCGACTTTCTTCAGTGGGGCTTCGCCGATGGTCCAGCTGTACTTTTTGGTGTCCTTGCGAACCACGGTGGGCATGACCGCATTCTTGCCGGCCACGGCGAATTCCACCGCGGCACGGCCCACGGCGTAGGCCTGCTCCACGTCGGTGGCGGAGGCAATGTGGCGTGCTGCCCGCTGCAGGTAGTCGCTCACCGCCCAGTGGTATTTGTAGCCCAGTTCGTCTTTCACCATCTGTGCAATGACTGGCGCCACGCCGCCCAGCTGCTTGTGGCCGAAGGCGTCGGTGTTGCCGGCGTCGGCCAGGAAGGTGCCGTCTTCGTAACGGGCGCCTTCGGATACCACGATGACACAGTAACCGGCTTTCTTGACGGTGGCGTCCACCTTCTTCATGAAGGCGGCCTTGTCGAAAGCAATTTCCGGGAACAGGATCAGGTGCGGCGCATCATCGGCGTCTTCCTTGGCCAGGCCGGCGGATGCGGCAATCCAGCCCGCGTGGCGGCCCATGACTTCCATCACGAACACCTTGGTGGAGGTGGCGCACATGCTGGCCACGTCCAGGGCGGCTTCGCGGCAGCTCACTGCGGTGTATTTGGCCACGGAGCCGAAGCCGGGGCTCACGTCGGTGAAGGGCAGGTCGTTGTCCACGGTCTTGGGTACGTGGATGGCCTGAATCGGGTAACCCATCTTCTCCGACAGCTGGGAGACTTTCAGGCAGGTGTCGGCGGAATCGCCACCACCGTTGTAGAAGAAGTAGCCGATGTTGTGTGCCTTGAAGACTTCGATCAGGCGCTCGTATTCGCGCTGGGAGGTCTTCAGGTCTTTCAGTTTGTAACGGCAGGAGCCGAAGGCGCCGCCCGGGGTGTGCTTGAGCGCTTCAATGGCGCTTTTGCTTTCTTTGCTGGTATCGATCAGCTCTTCAGTGAGTGCGCCGATGATGCCGTTCCGGCCGGCATAAACCTTGCCGATGACATCTTTGTTTTCCCGGGCGGCTTCGATGACGCCGGCAGCGGAAGCATTGATGACGGCGGTGACACCGCCGGACTGAGCGTAGAAAGCGTTTTTACGCGCCATGTGAGACCCCTTGATTCAATTTGCGTGCATTCTAGCGAAGCAGGCCATGAAACACACCTGCAGTTGTCGGACGAAACAAAGACAAGCTACGAGCTTCCAGCTGCGAGACGCGGGATGGGTAGGTGCCTGCGTGTTGCGCTGTGCCCGCGATATTAAGCGGGGGGAGGAGGAATAGCGGCAGTGGTTTTATGTTTTCTCGTAGCTAGACGCTCGTCGCTAGTAGCTGTTTCTCCCCGGCTCTGAAAGAATAGCGGCCCGGAGGATCCATGACTGTATTGATGACCCTGTTTTGGCGGTTGGCCATATTTCGTGCCAGCCCGGAGAATGCCCCGTANTCTCCATCGTTGCTGGCGCTGGTGCTGGCCGGCTGGTTTGTGTTGCAGCTACTGGTGGGCAGCCTGCAGACCGCATTGCCCATTGGCGTGTTGGTGAGCAGCCAGTTGCTGTCGTTGGCGGTGGTGCTGGCGGGCACAGGCCTGTTGCTATCGTTCAAGGGGCTGCAGGGGCGCTGGTTGCAGACCGCTCTGTCGCTGGTGGGGGTGGATGTGATTCTGACCCTCCTGAGCCTGCCGTTGCTGGCGCTGAATGCCAGCATGGAGCAGTCGCTGAGCGCGATCGAGCTGCTGTATCTGGTGCTGGTGAGCTGGCAGTTGGCGGCGCAGAGTTTTATCTACCATCGCTCCCTGAATGTGGGGCCCTTCCTTGGGCTCGGGGTGGCCATGACGTTGCTGGTAGCCAGTTATGCGGGTGTGGTGCTGTTGTTGCCTGAGGTGGTGACGGGCCCAGGCTGAGTGGCAGTCGGCATCTGATCCAGTGGTCCGGGCAGTACTGGCAAAACAGCGAATGAGGGAGCGCAATAACCTTTCGTTCTCTCAGCCTGCCCGCCGGTTATGTAGGCGCTGTCGGATAGTCGGGCCATTCTGCCGCGTTGCTGATTAATTGAGGCGATCCAGTGCGGCGGCACGTTGCTGCTCGCTGGCGTTAAAGAGGCGAGCTCGCAGGGCATCCAGCTGTTCTTTTTTGTCGTCGCTGCTCAGGGCGGCGTGATTGATCTGGTCTCGCTGCTGCGTGTAATTCTGATAACGGTGTCGCCAGGCCTGACGCTCTGCCTCCAGTGACTGCAGACGCAGGGCGGCGGCATCGCCGAATTGCTGCTGCCGGAATGCATACAGCTCCTCGGCACTGGCTCCCTCTTGTTTCATCGACTGTTCCCGGGCCGGAAGGTGCTGCAGGTCATACTGCTGCTGGTATTGCTTTGCCAGCGCCTGCGGAAGGGTGCTGCGAAGGGCTCTCAGGGCTGCCGTCTTTTCCTCATCGGAACGGTCTGAGGTCATGATGTCGTGCCGCTCCAGGCTGAACCGGTCGTAGCGATCTTCGTCGGCGAACAGGGTATTGGCGGTATCGGCGCCGAAGGTCTCTTGGCGTAGTTGTTGACGCATTTGCAGTTTACGGCGGATGTCGTCATCGCCATTACCGGAATAATGGGCGGCGTAATCGCCGCTGGCGAATGCGGTGCGGTAATGGTGGTAGCGGTCAAGCAGGTCAAGCAGGTCAGCAGCGGCGATGGCGCCGGCGTTTTGTCGTGCCCATTGCTCCATCAGTTTACGGATTGTCGCGTCCGGCATTTCTCCACTCAGGGAAAGAAAGTAATCCATGATCGCCTTGCTGCTGCTGTTTGCGATCAGGTGACCCTGTGAGTCGGTCATGAGTTTGCCGGGAACCTGTGTGCCCGATAAGGAGGTATTGGCCAGTGCGTCGGAGAACGCCGGTTTGGCAATGCCGGGTGACTCGGTGGCCGGCCTGTGGGTGTGGCTGGCCTGCGCATCGGGTTGCTGTTGTGCCGGTTGAGCATGCTGGGGTACAGGAATACGTTTGAGCCCCCAGAATACCCCGGTGGCCAATACAAAGACGGTGGCCAGAAGTGCAAGTGTGCGTGTCATGGTCTTGTCTCGATCCGGATTGCCCCGCAGGAAAGCCGGTCCCTGCGGGGATGGTTGCGTTACAGGCCAGCGTTTTTCAGGCGGTTGGCCTGATTGCGGTATAACGTTTTCGGGTCGGTTTCCCACCCCATCAGGCCGAACAGCTGGCGGATGGCATCCGCGTGGTTGTGGCGGTAGTTGTGGCGAATGGGTTTGCCCAGGTACATGCCGCACAGGGGCAATACACCGTCATGCTTGACGCCGGAAGGGAAGGCAAACTGGGTGACGGTGACCAGCAGGCTGTCGAACGGGTCGAGCAGGTTGGTGTGCACGCCGGTACCGCCCCAGGACCAGTAGCGCACACCATTGACGGAATGCTGGCCGCTGGTGCCACAGGCAGAGCTGGGCATGGCCTGGGGGTAGCGTTGATTGAACGCAGCCATGCCTGCGGTGGTGGAATCGGCGAGTACTGCCGTGGCGGACTGGTCATTGGCATTGGGGCCGCCGGATGCCATTTCCCACAGGGCGCCAAACCCCCCGGCGATCATGTCGGCGAGCCCTTCCGATACGCTGCCTTCAGGCAGTACTCCACGAATGATATCGGCAACCCGGGTGCCGCGGTTCTCACCGTGCACGGAGGTAACCGACGCTACCAGATCCGGGCGCACTGCTGCCACATAGCGGGCGGTGGGGGCGCCCTGTGAGTGAGCGATCAGGTTGGCTTTTGGCGCCCCGGTGACGGCCAGGTAGTTTTCGATCTGGGTAATCAGTTCTTCACCACGGTATTCATTGCTTTGCAGGGCACTGACGTTGCTTTCGTACACATCCGCACCGTAGTCGCGCATGTCATCGGCGATACCGTAGAAATAATCGATACCGGCAATGTCATCGAACGCGATGATGCCACCCACCAGAACGATGGGGTAGCGGGTGTCGGCGTAGTGTGTGTCTTTTCCGAACCAGGACCAGGCATGGGCCTGGCTGGTGCTTAATATCAGAACGGTGGCCATGATCAGGCCACGGGCGATGATCGACATGTTTTTTCTCCTGTTTATTAGAATGCAGCCGGCGCCATGGCTGCTGGTTTTGTTTGTCGACGACTGGACTATAGGAAGGTTTGGTGATACTGACTTGTAGGAATGGGGCGTGGTCGAATCGGGTTTTTGGCGCACTGTGACGGGATTCACAGGCACTACTGATTCGATGCAGTAAGTCTGCAAAGACTGTTTTTCAGTCGAGAAAAAATATGGAAGACAAGAATAATAATCTGAATGAACAAGCCGACGTGCCACCTTCCACGTTGTATCTGTGGCGTTTGAGAACGCTCTATGTGGGCTATCTCGGCAGCCGTATTACTTTTTCAGCCGGGGCGCATACCCTGTTGTTTGGCCTGGAAGATGACGTGTTGCTTGACGTAAGCGGAGAGAGATTTCGTGCTCGAACGCTGTTGTTGCCTGCCGGTGTCTCGTTTACCGCTGATCCGCAGGGAAAGCAGATTGCCTGTTGTTTTCTGGATCCGCTGGGCCGGGATTATTTGTTTCATCAGCGTTTGATGCAATGGCGCGAGCCCGGCTTTTACTCTGATTCTTCGCTGCAGGGCAGGCAGCTGTCGGTACTGAAGCAGGCATATCGCGATAGCCTGGATGCCGATGAAGTGTATGGGCAGTTAGCGGGTCTGCTTTTCCCCGCAGCCAGTACCGAGGTAGAAGGGTTCAGGCCGGATGCCCGCATTGCCCGCATTATCGAGCTGATCCGTTCGGACCCGGCACAGAATTATTCCAATGAGGATCTTGCCAGCCAGGTGGGGTTGTCAGGGGCGCGTCTGCAGCGCGTATTCAAGGATGCCACCGGGATCCCTATCCGCCGCTACCGCCTGTGGCACCGCTTGTTTGTGACCTCGACGATGATGTCCATGGGCAGTTCGCTCACGGATGCGGCGCTGACGGCGGGGTTTTCCGATTCGTCCCATTTGTCCCATGTATTTNAGAATATGCTGGGCATGTCCCCTTCCGCCATGCTCGGCCATTCGCGCAGGAACCGGGTGCTGGTCGGGGCGGGAGAGCCTGGCGAGCAGGCTTGAGGTGAATTCCGCTGCGCAGCCTCTTCACCTTGTAGCCCCTTGCC
>NZ_LWFX01001099.1:0-2511 GCF_001635175.1 Alcanivorax sp. HI0083
ACGCCTCGGCAGCGCTTTCTCCCGCGACAGAACCGTTATGCAGGAACTTGTCCTTACCTGCCAGCCCCAGCAAAAGCGGCTTGGCAAAGCCTCTTTCCTGCTGCCTCACACTGGCATCCAGGACAATCAGGGGGTTGTCATAATCCGGGGTGGGGCCTGCCAGCGTGGTCTGTACATCGCTGAGCGGATCCGGCCGGTCAATAATAGGCAGGATGTCATCATCGTAGTCCCGATAGAGCGTCGAGATCGACACAATGATATTGGCAACCGGATCATCCGGGTTCGGGGTATGGCAAGCCGCGCAGTTTGCCCCCTGTGGACGTGGATTGCGGAAGATCGCCTCCCCCATTGCCACTTTTGCGGGATCCAGACCCTCGGGCGCCGCCGGGGCCTGCAACTGGTCGGTATAGGACTTGAGCGCATTCAGCTTCTCATCAGAGACCCGCAGGCCTACAGGCCCTGCCGGGTCACCCGCGGTGATATCCGTCGTGTCGCTGCTGACCAGGGGGATCTGATCTTCCAACGCCATCCCCTCGGAGAGCACGCCAGAGTCTTCCAGCACTTGCTGATAGCGTTCCGCGATTTCATCCCCAACAGGCCCCGCCAGTACGTTAAGAAACGCCTGCCCTTCTTCGGTGAGCAGACTGGTCGGATCAAGGGCCACCGTGTACACCAGATTGTTGAAGTCATTCAGACGGGCAAAAGACCCACTGTGCCCCCACGGCGCTGACAAGTCGGTGCGGAAAAAGGGCGGCACGTAGGTCGCATTGCCGATGCCGTCCGGTGTCGCATCAAAGGACGTCAGCGGGTAGTAACGAATGCCTGTGTCTTCGTTCACGCCTGTCAGATAGTCCCGGACAGCCTGATTGGTTGCCGCCACATCGCCGCCAGACGGTATCCCTGCGAAGTCGCCGTTGCCAATCGTCGCTCCCATCAATGAATCGAACTGAAGCTGTAACAAGGGCAGGTAAGCAACCGGATTGGCGGACGCCGCAAAAATGTTACCCACATCAATGCCTTCGGCGACCACACCATCGACTTGCACCCCGACGGAACCCGGACCGGCAAACCCTGCCGGCACCACCGAATCATCGGTTCTGGCGTGGCAGAGCGCACAACTCACCCCCACCTTGTCACCTCGGGCAAGGTCCAGTCCGTCACCCGGGTTGAAGGCAGGATCACTCCCCAGGGGCTTGCGGGTACCATCGGCCGCAAAGGGAACCACCCCGATAACAGCCCCTTCATTGATGAGCGCCAGAGTCACCTGGGGGTTGTTCAGCACTGTATCCGCAGGATCCGCCCCCCCTTCGATCTGATCCAGCGCATCCAGTAGCGCGGATGCCGTGCCCGGACTGAGCGCTTCGACATTGACATTCAATCCCAGCGACAGCGCAGCCAGAGGGGTAACCCCGGCGCCGGCAATCCCCTGGGGCAGCTGCATGTAGTCTGTCCAGAAACGCTGGTTACCGAAGGTTTCAAAGCGGAAAACGGTTTTCCCTTCAGCCACCGGGTCCTCTTCAATGACTACAGGGACTGGTCGGTCAATAAACTCTGTTGAGTCATCCCCACCACAGCCAGCAAGGATCAGCCCTGCCCCTGCAAGCAAGGCTGACTTTACCATGAGCGCCAGCGTGGCTGAGAAGTTGCCAGTAGAGGTTTTCAAACTGCGATGTTGTGATTGGCAAGGTGATGGAGCGGCGTCGCTGCCACCTTCTGGCGGACTGTTCTGTGCTGCCCTGGACTTCATACATTTCTCCCGGAGATGTGTACTGACGGGTCGATGCTGTGCCCCGGCTTGTGAGCGTCAGGTCAATCGCACAAAACCTTACAAAACATCACGCCCCTTGCTCATATGGATACTCAAAGAAGAAGGAGAAAGAATGCTGCGCCCTGGCGCTGAGCCCCTTATACTCTCCCGCCATGGGACGACGAACCAATCCGAAAACACAACGCATCAAAGGCATTACCGCCGTTACCGCACTGCGACTGATTGCCTGCCTGCCATTCGCACTCAATCGCTGGGCTGCCACCCTCCTTGGCAGGTTGATCGCCGCCTTCCCCACCGATGCTCGCCGGGTATCAGAAGTGAATCTGTCACTGTGTTACCCGGACCGGTCTGAACCTGAGCGGCGCAAGTTGGCTCGCGAATCACTGGTGGAAAGCATCAAGAACACCTTTGAAATTGCCCTGTTCTGGCGGCACCCCGACCAGGGACTGAAGCGTGTGGCCGCCGTTGACGGTGATGCCCCGCTCCGCCAGGCCGTGGTGGATGGCAAACCCATCATGATTTTGGCTCCCCACCTGGGATGCTGGGAGGTGCTCAATTTCTGGCTGGCCACCGAATTTGGACTGCACGCCATGTTTGCCCCCTCCGGACTGCCGGAAGTGGATGATCTGGTGCTCAGCGGCCGGGAACATTTTGGCTCCACCATGTACCCCACCACCGCCCGCGGCGTTGCTGGCCTGGTACGGGCCATGAAGAAAGGAGCCCTAACCGCCATCCTGCCCGAT
>NZ_LWFX01001100.1:0-1516 GCF_001635175.1 Alcanivorax sp. HI0083
ATGGGGACACCAATCACGGTGCCGGCCAGTTGATCCGGTTCCAGTTCGTACATCAGGCGGCGGACCATCTCGATGCCGTTCAGCTCATCGCCATGGATGGCGGCGGTGAGGCAGAGTTTGGGGCCGGGTTTGTCACCGTGGGCGACCAGTACCGGTACCGGCGTGGCAATGGACGCGAAGGACTGATCCGGTGTCCAGTGCAGGGTGGCGAAAGTGCCGGGTTCCACTGTCTGGCCCAGCAGTGGCAGGGCGGAGGGTTTTTTCGGCTCTGCCTCGGCGTTGCCAGACTCTTCGTCTGCATCACTCTGGCTGCTGTCCGCCCGGTGAGGGGGCTTGTTGGGGGTGTCGGCGTCGGTTTCCTGTTGTCGCTCCAGCGCCCGCTCTTCGTCTTCCACTTCGGTGGCCCACACGGGCTGAGCCAGGGCGGTGAGCAATGACAGGGCGAGTAATGAGAGAGTGCCCAGGGTTATCCATGACAGGCGTTTGTGCACAAACGGCTCCTTGCGTGTCGTTTTCCGTACGGCCGGCGCGGCGCACCGCGCCTGCGCTAGCCCTGTTGGTCCAGCTCATCCCAGCGGGAAAAAGCCACTTCCAGTTGCTGCTCCAGCTCACTTTGCCGGGCTTGTGCGGCACTGATATCAGCCGGCTCACCCTTGTAAAAATCCGGGTCGGACATGCGTGTCTGTACCGCGTCCAGATCCGCTTCCAGCTGTTCAATGCGAGCGGGTAATTGTTCCAGCTCCCGTTGATCCTTGTATGACAGCTTCTTGCGGGCGGGAGCAGGCTTTTCAGCTACTGCTGCCGGCTTGGCGGCTTTGATGGTTTTTTCCCGCTTGGGTTCCGGGCGCTGGCGTAACCAGTCCTGGTAACCGCCCACATAGCTGTTCAATTCACCGTGCTCGAAGACCAGCGTGGAGGTCACCACATTGTCGATGAACTCACGGTCGTGGCTGACCAGCAGCAGGGTGCCCTGGTAGTTGATCAGCTGTTCCTCCAGGAGTTCCAGGGTTTCTGCATCCAGATCGTTGGTGGGCTCATCGAGTACCAGCAGGTTGAAGGGCTTGGTGAACAGCTTGGCCAGCAGCAAACGGTTGCGCTCGCCGCCGGACAGGGATTTCACCGGCTGGCGAACCCGGGCGGGGTCGAACAGGAAATCCTGCAGATAGCCGATCACATGCTTGTTCTGGCCATTCAGATTGATCACATCGGAGCCTTCCGCCACGTTGTCGATCACGCTTTTTTCTTCGTCCAGGGTGTCGCGCAGCTGGTCGAAGTAGGCCACCTGCAGCTGGGTTCCCTGTTTTACCGTGCCGCTGTCCGGAGCCAGGCGATCGAGCAGCAGGCGAATCAGGGTGGATTTACCGCACCCGTTCGGGCCCAGAATGCCCACCCGGTCGCCGCGCATCAGGGCCACGGAAAAATCGCGGACAATCTGTTTGCCGCCCACGGCGTAGCTGATCTTGTCGGCTTCCACCACGATCTTGCCGGAGTTGTCGCTGCTCTGGATGGTCAGGCT
>NZ_LWFX01001101.1:0-779 GCF_001635175.1 Alcanivorax sp. HI0083
AATTGTGATGTTATTTTGCTCCCATGGGGAACTCGATCCCGTGAAGGGGCTCTACAGGGGAATCCGGCGTTATGCGTTTTTTGCTCATTATTGTGGTGCTGCTGCTGGCAGTGCTGGCGGCCTTGTTTATTGTGCCGCTGGGTGGTGGCAAGCCATTGCTAAACTGGCAGCATGTGGAACAGAACTGGCAACAGCCGGAAAAGCTGTTTGACGGGAGCCTGTCTCCCTGGCTGGAAAAAAAGGGGGACACGGAGCTGTATCGCTGGCGTGACCCCGATGGAAACTGGCAGTATGGCCAGATTCCGCCGCCGGGTGTATCGGCGGAACCCATTACGGTAAAAGCTCCGGACACCATCAGCGCGGAAGAGATGCGCGGTGGCAAGGGGCTGGAAGAGACACAACAGAAACAATAACAGTTGGCCAATTGGAGGCAGAATGAAGAAATTGGGAATCGTGCTGGCAGGAACGGTCTTGCTGGCCGCTTGTGGTCAGGACAACGCAGAAGTGAAAACGGATGACCAGAAGGCGTCCTATGCACTGGGTTTCCGCAGTGCCGAGCAGATGCGCAGCCTGGAAAACCTGGATCTGGATGCCATGGTTGCAGGCCTGCGTGATGGCTTCGACGAGAAGGGCGAGTCCCGTCTGGGTGATGAAGATCTGGATCAGCTGATCCGTGATTTCCAGGGCCGTATGATGGCCGCCCAGCAGAAAAAGGTTGAAGAAGAAGCTGGCAAGAACCTGGAAGCCAGCGAAAAATTCCTGGCGGACAATGCTGAACG
>NZ_LWFX01001102.1:0-3470 GCF_001635175.1 Alcanivorax sp. HI0083
GTCCGTCGCCAGAACATCACCAGCCCCTGACCATCACCGGTCCGGCGCCAGTAGCGAAAATAGGCGTACAGAACCAGGCAGAGGCCCACTATCAGCGCTATTTTTTCTGCATAGAACATCAGCTCTTCCTTCCTTTTTCACAGCCGCCAGCGGCTTAATTTAATGTGGATTTCTGCAGCTGCAGGTACATCAGCGCACTGGTCACCGCATCTCCCCGGGCGGTGTGACGTTCCATCACCGGCACCTGCAAGGCGCTGGCCATGGCATCAAAGCGCAGGTCGGGAGTCACGTCCGGCTGCCAGTAGCGCATTTTCTTTTGATACAGTGCAGATAACTCGATGATGTCATTGGGTAAATCAAACCCCATTAGCGGGCGCAAATACCGATTGATCATGGCCACATCAAAAGCCACACACCAGCCCACCAGCGGTCGGTTGCCAACCAGTGCCAGCAGGGCATCCAGCGCATCACGCACACTTTCACCGCCTTCCAGATCCACCGGCCGCAACCGGTGAATGCGGATCGTGTCCTCCTTGAGGCTTTCCGGTGGCATCAGTTTCACATCCAGGCTCTGGCTGCTCAGCACCCGCCCATCTTTTATGACCACCGCGGCAATAGACACCAATTCAGCGGTGCGACTGTCCAGCCCGGTGGTTTCGCAATCAATGGCCACTACCTGATCGCCGTCATAGGGAGCAAACAGGTGCGCATAGGGGCCCTGCCCATGGCGGCACCGGTCACGGAATCGGCGCCATTTGCAACCGGGCCACTGCGACAACATGCTTTTCCAGCTCCAGTCACGGTTCATGTTCAATATTCCAAGTGGAAACGGCGCGACAAACGTTGCTTGAACTCGCTGACCAGATGCAACGCATCCCGCAGCAAATCCCTTTCCAGCGAAGATAGCTGCTGAACCACGATATGATTGTCCTCCACTGTTTCGTCTTCGCCCTGCAATTTGGCCAGTTGCCGGGACAACCGCAGCTCACTGAACAATTCCATGGCCTCCCCCAGGTCTTCAGCAAAGCCGGGCTCCATGGCGCCGGCGGCCACCAGCTTATCCAGACGCGCCAGGGTCGAGGTTTCCCGAATCCGGCACTGCAACGCCATGGCTCGCACGCCATGCACCAACGGGAACAGGGCGCCTTTTTTGATATCAATGCCATGCTGGGGCTTCTTCAGCGAGCCGAACAGGTTCAGCGGCGTGGCAAACTGCAGGACCGGGCGGGCAAAGTGGGCCATCAGTAATTGATCATCACTGCACCGTGAAAACAGGGTATCGCGCACGGTTTCCAGCAGCCCGGGATCACCGGCGACGGCGTGTGCATCGGTAAGGATTGTCAGGTTCAGCAGACCTTTCCCGCCAGGATCCCCGGCCCATTCCTGCACGCGCTGCTGCCAACGCGACACCGGCCCGGTCCACTGCGGATTGGAGACCATTACGTTCCCCGGGCAGGGCGGATAACCCAACGACAGCAGGGTGCGGGTAAAGCGCTGCATATCCTGATCACAGCCTGACCACTGCTGGTGCTCGCCCAAAATCAGGCCGTTATCCTGATCCGTCTTCAGTATCTGCTCACCACGCCCTTCGCTGCCCATCACCATCAGGCAGGCCCGCTGCTGGTCGGCGGGCACCACCATTTCATAGGCCTTGCTCATCAAGCGGCCGTTGAGCGCAGCCAGCAAATCCATGGCGAACCGCATTTTTACCCCCTGGGCCATCAGCGTATCCACCAGATCGGGCAGGCGGGCGCTGGCCAGTTGCAACGCCTCCAGCGTATCCGCTTTCTCAATTTCCAGCCCCACCACATAGGAGCGACTGGAAAAGAAGCTGAGCACATCGGTGAGCTCCACCACCCCCACAGCAACGCCCTTTTCCATGACCACCACCCGCGCCACCTTGTGCCGGGTCATCCGGGTCAAGGCCGCGAACAGGTAATCGCCCGGACCGGCGGTAACCAGCTCCGTTTCCGCCACCTCAGCCAAACGGGTATCCGGCGATTGATTGCTCATCACCAGCGCGGTCAGCAGATCGGTCTTGGTGACAATGGCGTAATGCTGTTGATGCTCAATCAGCACGCTGTCCACACCGTGCTGTTTCAAGGCAGACACAGCATCCCGTACGGTGGCCTGTTTCGGCATGATCAGGGGCGCGCGCATGCATTCTTCAACCCTGGCCAGCATGAAACCCGCCAGGGTCACGCCCCCTTCCCGGCGCTCTGCCAGGCGCTGGTTTTTCTCCGCCAGCCGCTGGCTGAAATAACGGCCGAACTCCACTTCGCTTTCACACAGCTCGCGAAACAGTCCTGCCGGGATCAGGTAGCACAGTGTCTGCTGCTCGGCACGAAACCGGTAACGGCTTTGCCCATTCAGTACACTAATCGCCCCGAATAAATCGCCGGCGGCATAAACCCCCACCTGGCGACGGCCATCCGGCGCGTTCACGTCCAGCTCTGCCACGCTGCCCTTGTGCACGAGAAAGACAGAATCGCTGGTACTGGCCGCGTCGAGAATAATGTCATCCGGCTCGTAATAGGCCAGATCGGTTCCTTCTTGCAAACGGCGGCGACCGGCTTCGCCAAGCTGGCTGAACGGATACTGATTCAGTTCCTGTTCGATCATTCGGTTAACTCCGCCATTGCGTCTTTGCTGTCATTATTAAACGCAAAAACCGGTACGGGGAAAGCCCCGCACCGGTTCCTGTGTTACCCGTGCTCAGTGTGCAGACGCTTCACCGGCACCTCGCGGAATACGGATGTCTTCCACAATGTGCTGGATATGCTCAGGAGGCGGCGCGGTCACTCGCGATACCGCGAAGGCCACAGCAAAGTTGAGAATCATCCCGAACGTTCCGATACCTTCAGGCGACACGCCCAGCAACCAGTGTTCTGCATTGTTCAGCTCTGGCGAGACAAATTTGAAGAACACGATGTAGCTGAAGGTGAAGATCAGCCCAACCAGCATGCCGGCAATCGCCCCTTCCTTGTTCATGCGCTTGTAGAAAATGCCCATGAGGATCACCGGGAAGAAGCTGGCAGCGGCAAGGCCAAAGGCAAATGCCACCACCTGGGCCACAAAGCCGGGCGGATTGATGCCAAAGTAACCGGCAATGACAATCGCCACCACCGCCGCTCCCCGAGCCGCCAACAACTCCTGTTTCTCATTGATGCCCGGCATCAGGGTTTTCTTTAGCAGGTCATGGGAGATGGCACTGGATATCACCAGCAACAGCCCCGCTGCCGTGGACAGTGCTGCCGCCACCCCACCGGCCGCCACCAGGGCGATCACCCAGGCAGGCAGATTGCCGATTTCCGGGTTAGCCAACACGATGATGTCGCGGTCGATATACACTTCCGAGGCGTTATCCGTGGGGGCATTGGTCAACACCCGCTCCCCATAGCTGCCCTTGGTTTCTTCACGGCTGCCGGCATAGGTCGGCTTGCCTTCGAAGGGTGCTCCGGCGCGCATCT
>NZ_LWFX01001103.1:0-1351 GCF_001635175.1 Alcanivorax sp. HI0083
GCTCGTAGGCCGCCAGGAGCTGAGGGAAGGCCCCTGTCCATGTCTCCATGATAAGCCGCTCGCGATCTGAAACGTCGTGGGCACGCTTCAGCAGGATCTTCCTATCGCCCTTGAGGGTCCGCCGCTGGTTTGGCTTCAGATCCTTCCTGAGTCCCTTACGCACCTTCTCCAGGGCTTCGTTGGCCATCCGCACCACATGGAACTTATCGACCACAATGCGAGCCTGCGGCAGTACCGCCTGGACAGCACGGCGGTAGGGTTTCCACATATCCATGCTGACGATCTCGACCTGGTGGCGCTCGGTCATGCTCATGAGGCGCCTCGTCACCGCGTCCTGCTGGCGACCGGGCAGCAGGTCCAGTAGGGTACGCTCCTCCAGGTTGGTCAGGATGCAGCGGTAGCGGCGGTTCAGGTACAGCTCGTCGATCCCCAGGCAGCGGGGTGTCTCGAAACGATGCCAGGCTGCCAGGAACTCAGCCTTCTTCTTGAATATCTCGCGGACAGTCTTCTCGTCGAGGCCCGTGGTATCAGCCACGTAGGCGTAGGGGTGATTGAAGGCTTCCTTCTCGACGTGGTTGTAAAGCCTCCGCGTCATGCGGTGATCGTCTACCATTTCCGGAAGAGCTGGCCGGAACGTCCTTCCACACGCCCGGCAGGTGTAGCGGCGACGGACCACCCAGAGGGTGACCCGCTTTCCGTGGATGGGTAGGTCGCGATAGGCCACATCGCGCTTGCCGAACCTGACAAACTCACTCTCAACGCCGCATTCCTCGCAAGCTAGAGGCTCAGGAGCTTCGACCTGGTAGTGGAGATCATGCTCTTCCATCTTGGTGCCTAGGACGTGGTACTCGGGAAGGTGAAGGATGTTGTCAGGCAAGCTAGTCATGCAAACTTTCCTTGTCGACATGGTCCATAGATGATCGCGACTCTTTGACCGCGTTGTTTTCAACGAACTGAAGGTGAGTTACTCCCTTGGGTCTTCTGCTTCTCTGAGCCCTTCATGCAATGACGCAATTAGCGGGCAAGTGATATTGCCTTGTTGTGCATGGCATCTGTCGACCATTTCGCTCAGCACCTTCTCAATTCTTTCAAGCCTGTCGATCTTCTCGCGAACGTCCCCTAACTTGTGCTCTGCGAGAGCACTGGCTTCTTGACAGTGGGCGCCATCTTCCAGCCGAAGTAGGTCACTGATCTCATCCAGACTAAAGCCCAGCTGCTGCGCCGTTTTCACGAACGTCAACCTGTCGATATCGGCGGCACTATAGCGTCGAATACCTCCGGGAGGGCGTTCGGGCTCCGATAATAGCCCTCGTCGCTGGTAATAGCGGATTGTCTCGACATTGACGCCGGC
>NZ_LWFX01001104.1:0-7022 GCF_001635175.1 Alcanivorax sp. HI0083
TATCCAGCAGCATGTGCAGCAAGCCACCCAGGGAAAAGATCAAGGTGAGAAAGGGTAGCGACTGTTTTCTTGTCAGACCGGTTGCCAGCATTGAGGTACACAGCAGGCCGATCCACAGACTGGGCCAGTGGCTAAAGTATTTATGGTGATGGGTCTGGCGGTGGTCGATGAAATAAAAGTAGAGCATATCCAGATCCGGGGCGATGGCCCCGACCATGACGGTGAAGAGGACCGCTTTGGGGGAAACGGGGATGGTGCAAATTCTTTTCAGAAGGTGTTGGGCGAGCAGGTAGCCAGCGGGGAGGTGGGCAATGAACATGATGGGTTCCTGTTTATTGATCCGCGCGATTATTTGCCGCGTTGCTGGTGGAGGCCGATGTGGCGGTGACCACGTAGCGCAGGGGGCCGCCGGGGGTGAGGGCGCCGAAGGGGTAGCAGGTGATCAGTATTAGCTGTTGGTCATCCCGGGGGATGTGTAGGGGGTGCTGTTGGCTGTTGATGACCTGCTGTCTGCTGATCTGAAAATGCTGCTGTGAACCGTTGGCCAATTGCACGGCGAGGGGTTGGCCAGGGTTCAGGTTTTCCAGAAAGGCGAAGTGGGTGTCGCGGTGGCCGGCCAGGGTGAGGGCCTGGTCGCTGCCGATGCCGCCGGCCAGTCGGCCGGGTCCGAAGGCCAGGGCTTCGCCGCTGGTGCTTTCCAACACATAGAGGGTTTCCCCGGCGGGGGTGGTGAGGCGCGCTACCGGCCAGGTGTCTGCCCAGGGCCAGGGGCGCTGGGGTGCGTCTTGCTCAAGCGTGGTTTGCCAGGCGTGGGCAATCAGGTGCTGGGCCAGCCAGGCCTTGCCGTCCAGCCAGCTGGCCCAGCCTGCGAGTCCTAGAAGCCCCGCCAGACTGAGTGCCAGCACCCCGCGTTCAAGCCGCGCCATGGTTCAGCCTTCGCTGACGAAGCCAGAGCAGCAGGCAGAGCACCAACAGCACGCCAGCCAGCCGCCACAACAGCGGCGCCGGTGTGGCCGTGCCCGGCCAGGCCGCAGTGTGTTGCGTACCGTGCGGTGCCTGGTTTCGCACGGTGTCGTGCAGCAGTGGCTCATGGGCGGGCCGGGAGACGGTCTCTTCTACGGCGATAAAGCTGGTGTAGCGGCTGACCAGTTGATGGCGCAGGGCCACGTCGGTGATCAGTGGGGCGATGTCGGTTTCCGGGGCGCCCAGGGTGATGCGGTCCATCAGGTCGGCGATCTTGCGCCGGGCCCACAGGCTCGCGGTGCCCGGGTGGTTGCTGTCGGTGGGCAGGGTGACCGGCTGTTGCCAGTGTTGGGTGTCGTAGCCGCTAACGGTGATGTGTTCCGTTGGCGCGGACAGCTTCATGGCCACCAACAGGGGCTCACCGGCATACAAGTCTGGCAGCTTTTGCGGCCAACGCTCGGCGACGATGCCGTTCGGGAGTTGCACCTGCAGGTTGCGCCTCAGCGGTGATTCCAGGCGGCGAAACAGGGTATCCATGCCCTGCTGCACCTGGTTCTGGTCGTTGATATAGGTAAAGCTGCCGCGCCCGAACTGGGCGGCGCGGGTCATGAAGTGGCTGTTGGGGGCGGAGCCAATGCCCACGGTAAACAGGCGGGCTTCGCCGAGCTGTTGGTGCAGGGCCTGGAAGATGCCGCTCTCGTTACCCACGGCGCCATCGGTGATAAAGATCACCTGGCGCAGGTAGCCGTCGCTGACGGGCTGACTCAGGGTGGCGCTGAGGGCCGGCAGCATGTGAGTGCCGCCGCTGGCTTGCAGGCCATCCACGAAATCTTGCGCCTGTTGGCGGCTGTTATCGCTGACCGTGACCGGCGTTTCAAACAGTAAGGTGTGTTGGTTGTCGAAATCGGTGATGTTGAAACGGTCACCGGGCTTCAGGCGTTGCAGGGCCAGTTGCAGGCTGGCTTTAGCCTGGCGCATGGGGGCGCCACCCATGGAGCCGGAGCTGTCGATGATAAACAGGGTTTCCCGGGGCAGGGTGGTGGCGTGGCCGGTTTCCGGTGGAACCACCATCAGCAGGGCGTAGTGCTCGCCGTCGATTTGCTCATAAAAACTGGTGGCCAGTGGTTCGCCGGTGTCTTCCAGTTCCCAGTTAAGCAGCAGATCCCGATCCATGGCGATGGCGCCGGCTTTTGGGGTAATGGTGTAGCGCCGCCCGTGCCGTTGGTAGCGGATGGCGTGGCTGGGGCTGCCCAGTGTGGCCAGTCGCTCGCCGGCGTCCAGGTCGATGTGGATGGACGCGGTGCCGGTCTCGGCGGTGCCGCCGGGGGGCGCTACCGTGTTGCGCAGCAGGGAATCCAGTGGATGGGGTGCTTCCGTGGCTGGGGTAAAACGTGGCGTCAGGGTTAGAGGCAGGCGCAACTGAAAGCGGTGCCCGTCCACGTTCAGGGTCTGCTGGTAATGCAGCTCCACCTGCACGGTTTCGCCGGGAGCGATATTGGCCACAGCGGTGGTGAAGAGGTTGGGGCGCTGCTGGCTGACCAGGCTGGCTTTCTTGCCACTGGCGCGGGCCTGTCGGTAGGTTTTTTCCGCCTCGGCCTTCCTGTCGATTTTGCCAACGATGCGCCGGTCTCCAATGGTCAGCACCATGCCGTTCACGGCGGCGCTCTCCGGTAGCGGAAACAGGTAGCGCCCTTCGCGAAACTGCTGGCTGGGATTGTGAAAACGCTGGGTCAGCGTGACCTCTGCCACGGGGCCGCTGACGGTGATATGGGCGTCGGTGTCCAGCAGGGTGGCGGGCTGAATGTGTCCCTGGTCATCGGCCAGCAGTAGAGCGCCGGTGGCGGCTTCATCCTGCCAGTCCGCCCGGGTGGTGAACGTCAGTAGCAGTAGAGAGAAGAAAAGCGTCAGTTGCATGGTGGCCTCCTTGTGATGGGGGCCAGCATGGCAAGGCAACAAGGAGGTTTTGTGGGGATTGTGTGGGGAGGCAATGAATAGTTAAAAATGAATAATTAATAGTTCGCGACCTTGCGCGAGCACCAAGAGCAAACGCATGAGGCCGCGCCTACCTCGTAGACGCGGCCTCATGCATTAGAAAAACAGAGACACCTGCTTCGCGCGTTATTAATTATTCATTATTAACTATTCATTGCTTTTTACGCTGCGTTGCGGCGTTTGGCGATGGCGTGCAGGACGATCTGGCACTGGTTTTCGCCGTATTCGCGAATGTCTGCTTCGGCATCGGCGGTGTTACGGCCGACCACGTTGACCAGCAGGCGCTTGAACAGCTGCAGGGAAACGTCGAACTCGGAGGTGTCTTCCTGCAGGGCGATAAACGTATAACGCTTGAGCAGGGGGATCAGGTCGATAATGTCATCGGCCAGGTAGCGGTTGTTGGCAAAACGTTCCGTGGCCAGTTCGACAAAGCGGAAGGCCAGCTGGTGGGCGGCGGGCAGGTCATTGCCCTGATAGTACTGCTCCAGTTGCGGCAGCATTTCCACCATGTCCTCAATCTGGCCGGGCATCCAGTTGCTGGCGGCCTGGCCAGCCAGTCGCGACAGCAGCATGAACAGGAAGTCGTAAAGGTCGTGAACCTGCTCATCAGTGACGTCGCACACCCGTGCGCCCTTGCGCGGCTGCAACTCAATCAGGTGTTGCTTTTCCAACAAACGAAAGGCCTCTCGAAGTGAGTTAGTGCTCACATCGAGTTGCTTGGCCAGATCATTTTCCGGCAGGCGCGCCCCGGGTGCCAGGGTGCCGGTGATGATCTGCTCGGCCAGATGCTGGGCAATCTGTTCACTCAGGCTGACGGCTTTCAACGACATGAGAAAGGTCCTTTTCGACTTCGGCGGGAATTATCCTCCGTGGTCGATACTATGTCACTAAATGAGTTGTTTGACAATTCAAGAAATCATGGATAGCCTAACCGTCACATTGGAGACTGTTACTTTTGGCTTGAACTAGCGAGGTATGAGCCATGTTCGAGAGCATGAACGCTGACGTAATGCTAAAAATGAAAAAATACGGCTATCTGACGTTTTGGGCGCTGATGGTCCCGCTAGTGCCTTTTTCGGCCTACGTGGGTGTGGATAGTGGCACTCAGGACTACTGGGCGTGGTTCCTTTACGTCTTTATCTTCGGGATTATTCCGGTATTGGATTATCTGATCGGTAAAGACCCGACCAATCCCAGCGAAGATGTTCAGGTTCCCACCATGAGCGAGGAAATCTTCTATCGGGTGTCGGCCATTGCCATGGGCTTTGTGTGGATTGCGGTGCTGTTCTACGCCGGCCATATTTTCATGACCAATGACTATGGTTTGCTGGGCAAGATTGGCTGGATCGTGTCCATCGGCACGGTGGGTGGCATTATCGCCATTAACCTGGGCCATGAGCTGATCCACAAAGACCCGAAAGCCGAAAACTGGATGGGCGGTTTGCTGCTGTCTACAGTGACTTATGCGGGCTTCAAGGTGGAGCATGTGCGTGGCCACCATGTCCATGTATCCACGCCGGACGATGCGTCTTCCAGCCGCTACAACCAGAGCCTGTACAACTTTCTCCCCAAGGCGTTCGTGCATAACTTTATCAATGCCTGGAGCCTGGAAAAGAAGTACCTGGAGCGTAAGGGCAAGAAGAACATCAGTATCTATAACGAGCTGATCTGGTGGTACAGCATTTCTGCCTTGTTTGCGGTGACCTTCGGGTTGCTGTGGGGCTGGCAGGGTGTGGTGTTCTTCCTGGGCCAGAGCTTCTTTGCCGCACTGGCACTGGAAATCATCAACTATATTGAGCACTACGGTCTGCACCGTCGTGTGAACGAGAAAGGGCGTTTCGAGCGGGTGACCCCGGCGCACAGCTGGAACTCCAACTACCTGCTGACCAACCTGGCTCTGTTCCAGCTGCAGCGTCACAGTGATCACCACGCCTACGCCAAGCGTCGTTATCAGGTGCTGCGTCACTACGAGGAAAGTCCCCAGCTACCGGCAGGCTACGCCACCATGTATGTGCTGGCCCTGATCCCGCCGCTGTGGAAAAAAGTGATGAACCCGCGGGTGGAAGCCTACTACGAAGGCGAACTGGACCAGCTGTTCCGTGACAGCAAGCGAGTGAACAATATCGCGTAAAAGCAGTTAACAGTTAATAATTAAAAGTTAACAGCTAGAACAAGAAAGCCCCGGCATTGCCGGGGCTTTTTTATGGTCGCTAGCACGCTTTCAACGAAGTCGCTGTAGGAGCACCGTTCAGGGTGCGAACCGTGCGAAGCACGAGGCGGTAAGGCATGACAGGTTCTCCCCTCCTCGCGCTACTCCTTTACTTCACTGTTTCCAGAACATCGGCGTGAACAGTACCAGCAAGGTAAAGATTTCCAGGCGGCCTGCGACCATCAGGATAGTCATCATCCACTTGGCGCTGTCGGTGATGTTGGCGAAGCCGCCGCCCACCTGGCCGATCCCAACCCCCAGGTTGTTAAGGCTGGCCGCGACGGCGCTGACGGCGGTGGCCAGGTCCATGCCGGTCATGGTGAAAAGCAGGGTAAAGATCACCGAAATGGTGATGTAAACACCGACGAACCCCCACACGGCTTGTAGTACCCGGTCAGGAATCGACTGGCGGCCAAAACGCAGGGCGAATACACCGTTGGGGTAAATCAAGCGGCGCAGTTCGCGAATGCTGTGGTGGAAAACCAGTGCGGCGCGCACGGCTTTCATGCCGCCGCCGGTGGAACCGGCACAGCCGCCGATAAAGCTGGTAAAGACCAACAAAAACGGAATAAACCCCGGGAAGGCGGCGGCATTGGTGCTGGTCAGCCCGGTCCCGGTGCTGAATGAGGCGACCTGAAAGGCAGAGTGGCGAAGGGCGTCATCGAAGGTAAAGTCATAATGAAAGAACAGCAAGCCGGCGGTGATGATGGCGGTATAGATCAGGAAAAGACCGATGAAGAAACGAAATTCCGGATCCCGCAGGTAGGCAAACAGTGAGCGGCCACGCCACATGGCAAAGTGCAGGGCAAAGTTGAGCCCGCCGATCAAGATAAAGGCGGTGGCGGTCCAGTCGATCAGGGGGTTGTCCCAGTAAGCCATGGAAGCGTCATGGGTGGAAAAGCCGCCAGTGGATACGGTGCTGAAGCTGTGGCAGATGGCATCGAACATGGTCATGCCAAATGCCCAGTAGAGTAAGGCGCAAGCAATGGTAATGAACAGGTAGATAAACCACAGGGCCTTGGCGGTTTCCGCAATGCGTGGGGTGAGCTTGGCGTCTTTCATGGGGCCGGGGATTTCCGCCTTGTAGAGCTGCATGCCACCGATGCCGAGCATGGGCAGGATAGCCACGGCCAGTACCACTACACCCATGCCGCCCAGCCACTGCAGTTGCTGGCGGTAGAAGAGCACCGATTTGGGCAGAAAATCGATGCCGGATAAAATGGTGGCGCCGGTGGTGGTAAGCCCGGAGACGGATTCGAATACCGCATCGGTGAAGCCCACGGGGACGTCGTCACTGATGATCAGTGGCAGCGCGCCGATAACGCCGAGCACGGACCAGAACAGGGTGACTACCAGAAAGCCGTCACGGGTTTGCAGTTCGGTTTTGTTGCGGAAGAACGGCAGCCAAAGGCTTAAGCCCAGCGCCAGGGTAATGACGAAAGAAATCAGGAACGGGGTTTCGCTGCCTTCCTGATACCAGTAAGACACGGCCACCGGTGGCATCATGGTAAAGCTGAAAACCACCAGCAGCAGGCCGAGAATTTTTGAGATTAATGCGAAGTGCATGGTGCCTCCTCAGGAGAGGAGGCGCCGGACGCAGGGTGCCCGACGCCTGACGCTAAAAAGGTGCGCTTTGTTTTTTCTGTCGGGCGTCCTGCGTCCGGCATCTGGCGTCTCATCCTAAAAAAACGTAAAGCCCACCTGGAACAGTTTTTCCACGTCCCGGGTGCGGCGTTTGTCGATCAGGAACAGGATTACGTGGTCGTCCGGTTCGATCACCACATGGTCGTGGGCAATCAGCACTTTTTCGCCGCGCACGACTGCACCAATGGTGGTGCCTTCCGGTAGATCAATTTCA
>NZ_LWFX01001105.1:0-4369 GCF_001635175.1 Alcanivorax sp. HI0083
CAGCGCGTACTCGCCATTGATGGCCTGGGTGATCACCCCTGCCACGGTGACGGTGGTGCCGGTGGGTTCGGCCAGGGCCTCGCTGACGGACAGCACCTCACCGCCGCCTGGGCTGCCACCGGGGCCGTCCGGGGCGCCATAGGCGCCGTAGTCCAAGGTGCTGGCATCCCAGGGGTTATAGCCGCCGGAAGGCGTGTTCCAGGGCTGGCCGTTGTCCGGGTCGTCCAGCTCTTCGCTGGCCATGGGGGTGGGCGTGGCGGTGCCGGCCGGGTGGGCACTGCTGTTGAACTGGGTATAGCTTTCCGGGGTGGCCAGCCAGTCGATCAGGTTAATGCTGAGCTGGGCGGCGTTGCCGGCATCGGTCCAGCCCGGATAGGTGCTCTTGGTGTTGCCGTTGTCCTGGCGCTTGTACTTGGGTGAGGCATCTTCGATGGGGCTGGAGTCGCCGATAAAGGCGGCCTTGCCGGGGCCGGATTTGGCGATGGCCACGTAGGGGCCTTCGGCGGTGCCGCCGAAGTAGAGCCCGGAATCCACCGCGTGGGTCCAGCGGCTGGGGCTGTCGCTGGTGGAGAAGTGCACCAGGCCCTTGGCCTTGTTCGGGTCGGTGATCGCCAGGGTGGCGCCACCGGCCATCAGTACCGGGCCTACGCCGGTGGTCAGCCCCTCTACCTGGCTGGCCGGCTCGATGCCGCTGGCGCCGCTGTGCCAGTCGATGGCATTGAAGCGAAAGCGGATGCCGAACTCCTGTGCCAGCCAGCCACCAGTGGCGACGCCGGGATTACGCAGGTCGCCGTAGCTGCCGCCCACATTGAACTGGGACAGGGTGGAGCGGTTATAGCCGTTGAATACCTCGGTGCTGTCCCAGGTGTTCAGGTTTCGGTCGGCGTTGTAGTGGTCGGCAACAAAGAAGATGCCCTTGCCGGCGGCCACAAAATCTTCCAGGGCCTGCAATTCCGCCTGGGTGAAGGGGCGGTTGCTTTCCGCGAGGACCAGTACATCCGCGTGACTGATGGCGGTGTAAGTGATGACCGCTTCGTTGGCGTTGCTGTTGGCGGTGGTGGGGTTGGTGTAGTCATCCACAAACTGGATAACGCCGTCGCTGTTTTTATCCACCCCGCGGTATTCCTGCACGGTGTAACCGGCACTGACCAGAGCATCGGCGAAGTCGGAAAAAGCGCCGTCAATAACCCAGTCCGCATTGCCTTCCGTGCCGCCATGGGAAACATCGAAGAGCACGACCTTGCCATTATCGTTAGCGCCGGGGGATTGAATTGGCGCCGGGTAGTTCCAGTCGTAGGGGGCGGCGTTGACGCTGGCGCAGAGCGTGGCCAACAGGGTAGTGAGAATCCGTTTGTTCATGTGGGATCATCCTTGAACCAGAAGGGGAGAGCCCAAGGCTGATGCGGCGACAAGAAAATGCGGTAAAAAGATCGTGATAGTTTGATGAATTCCGGTGAATGTATGGCAGGGTTGGCACTCAGGGCAGGTTTTATATTCCTGTCATCAGGGCATCATGACAGGGGGCAGAGAGGGCGACGCTATGGGTACCGGTTTGCGGATTGACGGGCGATCACAACGGCCAGAGTACGGGCAAAAAGGTGAGGCACAATGAACCAGACAGCCTCCGGTTCGGCCCCCACGCCGGTGTCGTCTTTTTCGCTGGTCGCCGACAGCGATCAGGCGTTCACCCTGCGAGTCACCCTGGCTCGGCTGGCGCAGCGCACGCTGGATGTGCAGTACTACATCTGGGATGACGACACCACCGGCAAGCTGCTGATCTATCGTTTGCTGGAAGCGGCGCGGCGGGGTGTGAAGGTGCGCATGTTGCTGGATCATGCCAATCAGTTGGGCCGCGATGTGAAGTGGGCGGCGCTGGATGCGCACCCCAATATCGAGGTGCGGTTATTCAACCCGTTCAAGGGTCGCTATAAATATTTTTTGCAATGGCTCTACCATGCGCCGCTGCTTAATCACCGCATGCATAACAAGGCCTGGATCATGGACGGGGAGCGGGCGCTGGTGGGCGGGCGAAATATTGCCGACCATTATTTTGGGGTGAATGCGTCCACCAATTTCCGGGATCTGGATCTGTACGCCCATGGCGCCATTGTGGCGGATACCCGCACTGCGTTTGATGCCTTCTGGCAGAGCCCGCTGGCGGTGCCCATGAAAAGTTACCGGCGCCGAACCGAGGCCACGGCGGAACGGATCTGGCGTTGGCTGGGGCGCTGGCGCACCTCCCTGAAAGGCTATCCTTACCTGTTTCCCCAACACGAAGCGTTTTTTACCGAGTACCTGCGCAAGCAGGAGCAGCAATGTGTGCAGGCGCCGGCGGCGTTGTTGTTCGATAGCCCGGACAAGGCCAGCGGTGCCAAGCAGACATTGATGGGTGAGCAGCTGGCCCGGTTACTGGGCAGGAAAGACCATCGCGAATTGCTGATGGAAGCCAGTTATTTTATTCCGGGTGACGCCTTTGTTGAGGCGCTGGCGGGCTTTCGGCAGCGGGGTGGGCGAGCGGCCGTGTTGACCAATAGCCTGGCGACCAATGATGTGATTGCAGCTCATGGTGCCTATGCCCGTTATCGGCCGGGGTTGCTGGCGGCGGGGGTGGAATTGCATGAATTGCAGCCCAATGCCCGGGCGCTGCGTCGTCAGGTGCGATTGTTCAAAGGCCGGTCCCAGGCGAGCCTGCATACCAAGGCCATGGTGCTGGACCGGCGTGAAATTTTTGTTGGGTCGTTCAATATTGACCCGCGCTCGGTGCACCTGAATACCGAGATGGGTTACTACGTGGCGTCTGCCGAACTGGGGCAGCAGGTGGCGGCGTTTATTGAAGAAGGGCTGGCGCCGGAAAACAGTTATCGGGTCGACAAAGAGCAGGAAAAACTGACCTGGGCCGGTGATGGCCATGACGGTCGTCCGGTGGTGCGCCACAGCGAACCTGACGTGACGGTGTGGCGACGGCTGCTGGCATGGTTGCTGTCGCTATTGCCCATTGAGCGGATGCTGTAGGCGCGGCAAGCTGGTTGTCTTTAGTCGCCGACTGGTGAGCGCCAACGGGCATAGAGGGAGCTTGCAGGTTGTTGCGATATTTTGGATTTTATGGAGAACATCATGGTCCAGCCTTTTTGCTTTCGATTCCGGGTGCGCTACAACGAATGCGATGCCCAGCATGTGGTGTTTAACGCTCGTTACGGGGACTACGTGGACATCGCCATGACCGAATTCATGCGTGCACTGGGGCGGGATTACAGCCAGTTGCTGGCGGAAGGGCTGGATAACCAGGTGGTGAAGTTGACCACGGAATGGCAGTCATCGGCACGGTTTGATGACGTGCTGGATGTGTTCGTGTCACTCACCCATATGGGCAACACGTCGTTCTCCCTGCAAGCGGATATCCGCCACGCGGATGATGGCCGTGCCATTGCCCGTTCGGAAGCGGTGTACGTGATGATGACCACCGAGCCGTTCGCGAAAACCCCGGTGCCGGATGATCTGCGTGAACGGCTGCAGGCGGGAGCGCCGGGGGTCGTCATCGACCAGAGTGGTCGCGGCTGAACGCCTGGTGCAGGAGCACCGCTGGTGGTACTCCTGCACGGCGTGTGGTTCAGGCTCCGGCCACGTCCAGCACCACCTTGCCCTTGGCGGTACGTGAGGTCAGCGCGGCCAGTGCTTGTTCGTATTCTTCGAACTTGAATACCTGGCTGATGCGCGGTTTGAGCTTGCCCTGGCCGAACAGCTGGAACAGTTCCATGATGTTCTGCATGTTCACTTTCGGTTCCTGCTGGGTGAACGCGCCCCAGAATACCCCGACGATGGAGCAGCCTTTCAGCAGCGCCAGGTTGGCGGGAATTTTGGGGATGTCGCCGGCGGCAAAACCGACCACCAGCAGGCGGCCGTTCCAGGCCATGTTGCGCAGGGCCGCTTCGGTGAACTTGTCGCCCACCGGGTCGTAGATCACGTCCACGCCTCTCGGGTAACGCTTTTTCAGCGCCTCTTTCAGGTCTTCGTCAGCGTAGTTGATCAGGTCATCCGCGCCGGCTTCCCTGGCCACTTCCAGTTTCTCGTCGCTGCTGGCGCAGGCGATTACGTTGGCGCCCATGGCCTTGCCAATTTCCACCGCAGCCAGCCCTACGCCGCCACTGGCGCCGAGCACCAGCAGGGTTTCCCCGGGCTGGATGTTGGCCCGTTGTTTCAGCGCGTGATAACTGGTGCCGTAGACCATGGAAAAGGCGGCGGCGGTGTGGTCATCCATGCCGTCAGGCACGGGGATCAGACGGTTCTCCGGCACCAGAATTTCTTCGGCAAAGGCACCGTAACCGGTGAGGCCCATGCTCCGCTGGCCGGGTTTGAAGTTTTTCACGCCGTC
>NZ_LWFX01001106.1:0-6457 GCF_001635175.1 Alcanivorax sp. HI0083
CGTTGGCCACGGATTCACGGGCCAGTACCAGCGCTGAGCCACCATCGGAGATGGAGCTGGCGTTGGCGGCGGTGACGGTGCCGTCTTTGGCGAAGGCCGGGCGCAGGGTGGGGATCTTGTCGATCTTGGCGTTGCCCGGTTGTTCGTCGGTGTCGACAACCACTTCACCCTTACGGGTCTTCACGGTCACCGGCACGATTTCGTCCTTGAACCAGCCGTTATCGACGGCCGCATTGGCGCGGTTCAGGGATTCGATGGCGTAGTTGTCCATGTCTTCGCGGGTGATGTTGCGCTTGTCGGCCACTTCCTGGGCGAAAGAGCCCATCAGGCGGCCAGTTTCTGCATCTTCCAGGCCATCCAGGAACATGTGATCAAAGATCTGGCCGTGGCCCATGCGCATGCCGGCACGGGCTTTGTCCAGCACGTAGGGGGCGTTGGTCATGGATTCCATGCCGCCGGATACCACGATGTCGTTGGTGCCAGCCTTGATGGAATCGTAGGCAAACATGGTGGCCTTCATGCCGGAACCACACAGCTTGTTGATGGTGGTGGCGCCGGTGCTGTCCGGCAGGCCGGCCAGACGCATGGCCTGACGGGCCGGGCCCTGTTTCAGGCCGGCGGGCAGTACACAGCCCATGATGACTTCCTGTACGTCCTCGGCTTTCAGGCCGGCGCGAGCGACCGCTTCGCGGATGGACGCGGCACCCAGTTCCGGGGCGCTGACAGCGGACAGGGAACCCTGGAAACCGCCCATGGCGGTGCGGGCACCGTTTACAATGACGACTGCATCATCAGACATGTTTTTCTCCTGCCAAACAGTTGAAGGCGTTAACAGAACGCAAAAGAAACGTCCCGGAACGTAAAAATTGGGGCGCATTGTACTTGAAACAAGGGCGTTGCGCCCCATCTGACAAGGACCTGCCGGTCACGTATTGCTGGCAAATGATAGGTTTTGTCTATGATACCGAAAGGCAAAGCCTTGCCAGAGTAGAGAACACGACCGGTAGCTTGTTATTATCGTTCGGCCGCAGGCCACCGGCAGGTTGTCTGCGGGGAATTTCGGCCCGTTGCAGTGAGCAATGGGACAACATGATGTCAGGGGACAAATTATGGCTTTTGAATTACCGCCGCTTCCGTTCGAGAAAAATGCACTGGAACCGCATATTTCTGCCGAAACGCTGGAGTATCACCACGGCAAGCACCACAACGCCTACGTGACCAAGCTGAACGACATGGTTGCCGGCACCGACAACGAAGGCAAATCCCTGGAAGAAATCATCAAGAGCGCCGAAGGCGGTCTGTTCAACCAGGCAGCCCAGGTATGGAACCACACCTTCTACTGGAACAGCCTCAGCCCCAATGGCGGCGGTGCTCCCAGTGGTGATCTGGGCGCAGCCATCGACAAGGCGTTCGGTTCTTTCGACGAGTTCAAGAACCAGTTCAATGCCAAGGCAACCGGTAACTTCGGTTCCGGCTGGACCTGGCTGGTGAAAAACAGCGATGGCAGCCTGGAAATCGTCAACACCGACGATGCGGACACCCCGATTGCCCACGGCAAGGGTCAGGCCCCGCTGTTCACCGTGGACGTGTGGGAGCACGCCTACTACGTGGACTACCGCAACGCCCGTCCCAAGTATCTGGAGTCCATCTGGAACCTGATCAACTGGGATTTCGCAGCCAGCAACTTTGCTGCATAAACCCGGTTGGGTAAGCCTGAAGGGGTCTTTGCAGATACCGTTCAGGCAATGAAAAGGGCCGCTTTTGCGGCCTTTTTTGTGTCTTTATGGCGATAGAAGGGTAAGTTTGGTAGCGTCCGACAGGCTCGGGATCTTGTTGGCCGGATGACGGTCAAATTCCGGGATAATGATGACAATAACAGGTGTTGTATGCGTTTTATTGGATTGGTGATGTTGCTGGCCGGCTTGTGGGTGACTCCGGCCATGGCAGCCGAACAGGCGAGTGACACAAAAACAGCGCAAACAAAGAGCGCTGACGAAGCAGCAAAAAGCCCGGAGCAGCAGGCCATGGATAAACTGGCCGCTGCGGGAATTGGTGAAGCGATAAAGGCGATCAAGAAATTTGGCAGTTTTTACCCTTTCGGATTGGTCCAGAAGGGGGATTCTGCGCAGGCAATGACTTATACAGGCGAAAAAGAGGATGCTCCAGCGCCAGAGCAATGGGTGGAGGTTCTGTACAGAAAGCTTCAAGAAGAAGGGAAGAAAAAGCCGGATGTGGACATGCTGGCTTTATTCCGACTGCATGAAATCAGCGATGATGAAGGGAACCAGGTAATCGGTGTTTGGGCCCTCGTCGATCATCGGGATGTGCGGCCGTGGGTTATTTTCCTGCCATTTCTTGAGAAAGATAACGGAAAATACGAACCGGGCGAGCCAGTCTACTACCCGACCGACCAATCGCTGTTCGATCATTCAGAGTAACGTTGACAGCCAACGTTGAGATAAATAATCAACCAAACGGGGTGTCCCCCGGGAAGTAAAGCATGACGCGAGATCGTGAAGTCAATCTTGGTGACCTGAATGACGTTGCTGTTGATGAACCCCGAGCCAGTACGCCTAGTGCGGCGTTGGGTGGTAATGGCAAAAAAGCGCCTCCGGGTAGCGGCAAACCGGCGCCGAAACCGCACAAGCCGGCGCCTTCTGGTGGTGGCAATGGTGGCTGGATGGCCGCGTGCCTGGTGTTGGTCGTGCTGATCGCTGTTCTGGGTGTCTGGTTTAGCAAGCAGGTCTCCGGGTTGCAGGCGCAGCTGGATAACCGGTTGACGGAATCCAGTGAAAAAATGGGCAACCTTCAATCCCGTTTGTCGGCGACCGATGAAAGCCTCAACCAGTCCTCCGGCAAACTGCTGGATACGGTTCAGACCCACGGCAAGAAGCTGGAAGCGAATGAAGATGAAATCCGCAAATTGTGGGATCTGAGCAACAAGCGCAATAAAGCTGCCATCGCCGAGCAGAAAAAGGCTCTGAGCGCCCTGTCCTCCTCGGTCACCGAGGTCAAAAAAGGCCAGGCGGGTGTGGACGGTAAATTAAAAAATATCAGCAGCGATGCCGCGGCCCTCAAAAAACAGGTGGAAAGCGCGGTGGCTGCGGTGAACAAAAGCAGCGACCAATGGCAGAGCCAGATCGGGCAAATGCAGACACGGGTGGAAGTGCTGGTGGACAGCATCAAGCAGCTTGAGCGTCAGCAAGCCAGCCTGAAAAGCGGTCTGGACAAGGTGGAAAAAGCCCAGGGCAAGATTTCGACACTGGACGCCCGGGTTGACGACGTTGAAGCCGCAGTGGCAGCGTTTGATGCTTATCGTCTGCAGGTCAATAGCCGTCTGGATTCACTGGAAGGCCGTTGATTGTATGACCGGCAGTAGCTGGCGTTCTCCGGGGGGAGAGGCCGGCTCACTGGCAGATTGAGTGAAATAAACAATAATCAAAAAGAGCGTTTTGCCATGGCAAAGATGCCGCATACCCCGTTGTCGGAAAGTAAAGCAAACCGTTTACAGGGCCTTAATCAGGACGTGTTGGCGGTTGCGCCGCCGGCCCCGTTACCGGATACCGAATCTGCACCGTTTATTTCTGCACCACGGCAGAGGCCAGTCGGCATGTCAGAAGGCGGGCGCTCCAGGCTGCTTTGGCTGTCACTGGGGCTCGCCCTGGTGGCCACATCGCTGGCGGTGGTGTTGTGGTTGGAGCAGCGGTCCAGCAGCCGTGAGCTGAGTGAATTACGTCAACAGTATTATCAACTGGCCGCTGATCTGGCAGAACAGAAATCGGCTCGTCCGGTGGCTGTTCAGCCTGCGGGGGGAGCCGCGGATGTGGCAGCGTCAGTGCGTGATGATTTGCGTCAGCTGAGCGCAAAGGTGCGCGGGCTTACTGTGGCGGTGGCCAAGCTGAATAGCACGGATAACGGGGAGACGACGGTGGCGCTGGAAAAGCGCCTCAACGGTTTGAGTGCCAGCGTCAAGGCGCTGTCTTCTCGCGTTGCCTCACTGGATAGCTGGCCCCGGGCGCAGCCGGTGGCGCAATCCGCACCGCAATCCGCACCACAATCGGATAATTCCCGGCTGAACACTCTGCAAAACCGGGTCAGCAAAATCGATCAGGATCTGCAGGCGCTCTACCGTATTCTGCAAGGCGGTTAACCGGTTGGCGGGGGCTGGTAATTAGCCGATAGCCTGCTAGAATAGCCGCCCACTGCGCCAGTGGTGGAATTGGTAGACACGCCAGATTTAGGTTCTGGTGCCGAGAGGTGTGAAGGTTCAAGTCCTTCCTGGCGCACCATCACAAAGAAAGGCCGCAACAGTTTCCTGTTGCGGCCTTTTGCGTTTTTGCCCCTGAAAAAATGTGATCACTTGCAGCAACGCTGCCAGCGGCTCCGCCATCGGGCTGGGAGAGCCGCTGGTCTTCTGGTGCTCAATCATTAGAAGTTGTAGCGAACATCCATGTTGATGGAGCGGCCCGGTTCCAGCAGTGGCGCCACCGTGGGGAACTCCTGGCCATAGCTGGCGCGATCGGTGTATTCCTCGTTATTCAGGTTGTCCACGGACAGGCGCAGTGACAGGGCATCGATCGGGGTGTAGTTCACGTACACGTCGACTACGGTGTAGCTGTCCTGTTTTTCCCCAAGCCCACGTGACTCCAGGTCATCATTCTCCAGAGCGATTTCCGTGGTCAGGCCCAGGGCCCACTGCGTATTCGGCCAGTAGAGCTCGCCGCTGATGGCCACCTGTTCACCCAAAGGCACGGTGAAATAGTTGCCGTCGTAGGAGGTGGCGAATTCGTCATCCATCTTCGATTCGATATCGGCATAGGTAACAGAAAGTCGGCCAAGATCGGCACGGTAACCAACGGTGGTGTCGAAGCCGTTGATATCAAAGTCGGAGAACAGGTCCGGGCCACCACGATAAGTGGGAACACGGGCATCGCGCAGGCCGGTTTCGAACTGATTTGCTTCGAAGAAGAAACCGTTCCAGTTAGCCTTGAAACCCACGGTGTGGTTGTGGGACTGCACCGGTTTCATGTCGTTATAGACCCAGGCGCCGTTGAGAATAAAGTTCTCGGCCAGCGCAGTCCCGCCCCAGACATCGGCGTAACCGGCATTAATGGCAAAGTGTTCGTTGAAATGAAATTCGGCGAAGACGTTGCTGCTGGTGCCTTCGTCTTCATGGCTGGAATCATCGGTGCCGGTGAAATCCTGCTGGTCATAACGCAGGCCGTAGGACAGGTCCAGGCGCTGGAACAGCGTTTGGCGGAATTGCACGAAGGCGCCGGTGTTTTCGGCTTTTTCTTCCAGATCCGGGTCTCCGGCGAACTGGAATACGGCGCTGTCATCGTAGTAGTCCATACCGGCGGTGATATCCACGAAGCCGGTGTGGAAGGTGTTTTTGGCGGTGGCCGAGACGCTCTCGGTGATGCCGGTGTATTCCACGGTGGTGTTGGGGGCGGCCAGCGGATTTTCGCTGGTGACCAGCTCGGTCTCGTTATTGGCGACAGTCACTTCCGGGTTCCACAAGCCACTGCCTTTCAAGCGGCTGTAACCGAGCACGGTGTTTTGGCGGGTCAGGTCATAGTTGCGTGATGCCGGTACTGGCCGCCCGGCGGTGAGGCCGGAAAAATTGGCTCGATAGGGGCGCTCGGAATCGTCGTTGACCACTTCGTGGCTCAGTTCGATTCGCCCGACGTCGGCATTCTCGTAGGCCAGCTTGGCCAGGCCGCTGAGCAGCCCGGGCTCGGTGTAGGGCACGTTATCGCCGTTGGCATCTTCGTAGTGATTGCCCTCTACCTGCTTCACATAACCCAGCGCTTCGAAACCGTTACTGCGACCGAACAGGGAGCCGGCAGTGGTGACGGCATCGCCATTGGAGGCATAGCGGCCGTTCAGGAAGCCACCCAGGTTATCACCAGGGGCGAGCATATCGGCCACATCCACGGTTTCGTATTTCAGCGCGCCGCCCAGTGCGCCGGGGCCGTCATCGGCAGAGGCTACGCCGGCGGCGGCACTGGCGGACTTCAGAAGAGAAGGGTCGATCAGGTTGGTGGCGTTGTGGTGGAACACCTTGTTGTTCTGCCGGGCGCCATCCACGGTGACCAGCATGGCGGTTTCTTCCACACCGCGCACATAGACCTTTTCGTTGACCGGTATGGAGCCGCCCACAGAAACGGAGGCCTCGTTCTTGAACAGGTCCTTGGTGTCCTGGGGTTGTGCCCGTGAAATATCGCTGTAGTCATAGCTGACGATGTTCTGCAGATTGTCGCCGCGGGCGGCGCTGACTTTGACAGGTTCCAGGGTGGATGCTCGGGTGTTGGCTTTGGCCAGGGCAAACGATCCATCCGGCTGTGCCTTTGCCACCAGGCCGGTGCCGGCGAGGATCCGGCTCAGGCCCTGTGCGGGGGTGTAGCTGCCTTGCAGGCCCTGGCTCTGCTGGCCTGCGGCAAGCTGGATGTCACCG
>NZ_LWFX01001107.1:0-8033 GCF_001635175.1 Alcanivorax sp. HI0083
GCGAAATTGCCCATCTGCTTAACGGTGCCGTAAAAGGCGTCACCGGCTTCCGGAAAGCCGGCAGCTTCCGGCCCCTGCATCCCAACGACATTGCCATCCTGGTTCGCGACCGCACCGAAGCCAAAGCCATCCGCGATGCGCTGATGGAACGGCAGGTACGCAGCGTTTATCTGTCCGATCAGGATTCCGTGTTTGCCCAGCCGGAAGCCCATGACCTGCTGCTGATCCTGCACGCCTGCGCCACCCCGGAATCCGACACCCGGGTGCGCAGCGCCCTGGCCTGCGCGGTTCTGGACCTGGCCTACGCGGAACTGGATGCCCTCAATCAGGATGAAGTGCGCTGGGAAGAAACCGTGGAGCAGTTTCACGGTTATCGCCAGCAATGGCAGAGCCAGGGCGTGCTGCCCATGCTGCGCAACCTGCTGATGGATTTTCATGTGCCCGCCCGGCTCAGCCAGAGCCTGGACGGCGAACGGGCCCTGACCAACCTGCTGCATCTGGCCGAACTGTTGCAGCAGGCCGCCACCCAGCTGGATGGCGAACAGTCATTGATCCGTTATCTGGAAGATACCGTTGAGGAAGGTCGTAGCAGCAGCAAGGAAAGTATCCTGCGTCTGGAAAGCGACGACGACCGGGTCAAAGTGATCACCATCCACAAATCCAAGGGCCTGGAATACCCGCTGGTGTACCTGCCCTTTATCTGCAGCTTCCGCCCGGCGGACAAGAACAAGCCGCCGCTGCGCTACCACGAAAACGATCATCTCAATGTGTCGCTGGAACCGGACGACACGGTGGAAAACAAGGCAGACCATGAACGGCTCGCCGAAGACATGCGCCTGCTCTACGTGGCTCTGACCCGCGCCTGCCATACCTGCACCCTGGGAATCGCGCCCTATATCAAGGGCCGCGGCAAGCAGAACCAGCTGGAGAAAAGCGCCATCGGCCGCTTGCTGTTCGGCAACGGTGTGGCCAACGACGGCCTGCGTACCGCGCTGGCACCGGTAGCCCATGATGCGGTCACCATTATCAACGCGCCGGACAGCAACCCGGAATGCTATCAACCCAAAGCCGAATCGCGGACCCTGCGCACGCCGCTGATTCCTGTGGCGCGTCAACGGCAACCCTGGTGGATTGCCAGCTACAGTGCGCTCAAACAGGTACAGGAAACCCTGGCCCCGGCGGATCCGCGCGGCGATCAACTGGCCGAGCAGCAGGATGACACCGTTGTCGATGATGCCGAGCCCCTGCCAGACAGCATCCACGCCTTCCCCCGTGGCGCCGCACCGGGCACCCTGCTCCACGATGTGCTCGAGCATGCAGCCAACCAGCGGTTCACAGAGACCCTGGCCGCCCCGGCCGAGTTTGAAACCAGCGTGGAAGAAAAACTGCAGGCCCGGGGCTGGCAGGATTTTGCGGGCGTGATTCGCCACTGGTGGAAGCAGGCGGTGACCACCGCCCTGCCGCTTGAGAGCGACAAGATCGCCCTCAACACCCTGCACACCTATGTGCCGGAACTGGAATTTGTGTTCCCCGCCCACCAGGTGAAAGTGGCCGAGATGGACACCCTGATCCGCCAGCACATCCACCCCACACACCCGCGCCCACGACTGGAAGCCGATACCCTGAACGGCATGCTCAAGGGCTTTATCGATCTGGTGTTCGAACACGACGGCAAGTACTACGTGCTCGACTACAAATCCAACTGGCTCGGCGTGGATGACAGCGCCTACACCCTGGACGCCATGACCCACGCGGTGCTGGAAAAACGCTATGAAGTGCAATACGTCCTTTACCTGCTGGCCCTGCACCGCCTGCTGAAAAGCCGCCTGGCGGATTATGATCCCGACCAGCACCTTGGCGGCGCCGTCTATGTGTTCCTGCGCGGCTTGCAAGGGCCGGCGGCAGGCACCGTGTTTGATCGGCCGGCGACCGGGTTGATTGAAACGCTGGATGAGATGTTTGAAGGAAGGGAGAGTTAAAAGTTGAAAGTTGAAAGTTCAAAAGCGCGAACACGCTCTTGCGTCACTGAAATGCCGTGCCCGCGCACCACAACACACAAATCGCGGCGAAGAACCTGCTCGGCTGGCTCAGGTCTTTCCCGCGTTTCAACTTTCAACTTTCAACTTTCAACTCGGTTGGGGGCTACCCATGCAAACTGACCTGTTCTCCGCCCTCACCTGGGAAGACGCTCTTCTCCTGCTGCGCGACAACAACCTGCTGCGCGACCTGGACGTGGCCATTGCCCGCTTCCTCAACCAGCAATGTCCGCAGGCCAGCTACGAAGTGCTGCTGCTCGCCGCCTTCACCAGCAATCAACAGGCCAGCGGCCATCTGTGTCTGGATCTGAAAAACCGGGAGCTGGCCACCCAGCTGTGGGGCACCAGCCCACCGCCGGAACTGGTGACCCTGCTGCCCGGCAAGCCGGACGACTGGCTGCGTGATCTGCAACAGAGTCCACTGGTCAGTCAGAATGGCAGCACGCCGCTGGTGCTGGATGGCAGCCGCCTTTATCTGCGCCGCAACTGGGACCGGGAAGTGGCGGTGGCTGAGGCCATTGGCCAGCGACTGGCCACCGTCAGCCCCTTGCCTGCCGAGCGTCTGCGCGACGCCCTGGCCCGGTTATTCCCGAACGCCGGCGACCAAACCGACTGGCAACAAGTGGCCTGCGCCCTGGCCAGCCGCAGCGGTATCGGCATCATCACCGGCGGCCCCGGTACCGGCAAAACCACCACCGTGGTGCGCCTGCTGGGGCTGCTGCAAAGCCTGGCCATGGCGGACAACCAGCGTCTGCGTATCCGTCTCGCCGCCCCCACCGGCAAGGCGGCGGCGCGGCTCACCGAGTCCATCGGCGAACAGGTGCAACAACTGGACGTGGACGTCGCGGTACGCGACGCCATTCCCACAGACGTGACCACCCTGCACCGCCTGCTCGGTACCCGCCCGGACAGCCGCCACTTCCGTCACCACGCTGACAATCCGCTGCACGCGGATCTGGTGGTGGTGGATGAAGCCAGCATGATCGACATGGACATGATGGCCAGCCTGCTGGAAGCCCTGAGCCCACACACCCGGCTGATCCTGCTGGGCGACAAGGACCAGCTGGCCAGCGTGGAAGCCGGCGCGGTGATGGGCGACCTGTGTCGCCATGCCCACCAGGGGCGCTATCAACAACGCACCATCGATTTCATCAAAGACACCTGTGGCGCCGACATCAGCGACTACCGGGAAACCGAGCAGGCCCCGGGCAATGCCTTGGCCCAGCAGACCGCCATGCTGCGCACAAACTGGCGCTCCAAGGACAGCCCCGGTATTGGCGAGCTGGCCCGGGCCGTGAACGAGGAAAACCTGCCCCAGGTGCGCAAGGCGTTTCAACACTATGGCGACAGCCTGCATCGCCATCCCCTGCGCAGCGATGACCGGCAACTGGAAACCCTGCTGCTCAACGGCAGCGGCTATCAGGAAGGTCTACGTGCGCTGTTTCAGGCGGTGGCGACACCACCAGCGCAACGGCCAGCATTCGATGACTGGGCCGCCGGACTGCTCAAGCAACTCACCCACCAGCAACTGCTCAGTGGTTTGCGCAGCGGGCCATTCGGGGTGGAACAGTTAAACCAGCGCATCACCCGCCACCTGCAACAACAGGACCTGGCCCCGGAACGGGAATGGTATCCGGGCCGCCCGGTGATGATGACCCGCAACGATTATCAACTGGGGTTGATGAATGGCGATGTGGGGCTGACCCTGCCATTACTTGAGGAGAAACACGGCAAGACGGAACGGTTGTTAAGAGTGGCCTTCCAGTTGCCGGACGGGCGCATCAAATGGGTACTGCCCAGCCGCCTGGACGGGGTGGAAACCGTCTATGCCATGACGGTGCACAAATCCCAGGGCTCGGAATTCCGGCATACCCTGCTGGTACTGCCGGACGCTCCCCACCCGCTGCTCACCCGGGAACTGATCTATACCGCCGTCACCCGCGCCCGGGACCGTTTCACTCTGCTGGAATTCGGCAAACCGGCGGTGCTGGACAGCGCCGTGAAGAAACGCACCTGGCGGGCGTCGGGATTGGCAGAGCGGTTGAGTTGAAAGTGTAAAGTTAAAAGCGCGGCGGGCGCATAGCGTGTTGCCTGTTGCGTGACGCGTGTTGCAGCCGCAGAGCGGCATAAAAAAACGGGATGCCGAAGCATCCCGTTTTTTGTTTCACCATCTTGCGTTTATTTGAACTGCGCTTCTTTCTCTTCAGTTTCCACAATGATGTCAGCACGACGGTTCTTGGCACGACCGTCAGCAGTGCTGTTGTCGGCCACGGGTTTGCTCTCACCGAAACCTTCCGTGGTGATCTTGTCGGCACCAACCGAGTAGTCTTTCATCAGGCGATCCTTCACTGACTGGGCACGGCGCTCGGACAGGCCCTGGTTGTAGTCTGCCGGGCCAGTGCTGTCAGCATGGCCTTCCACACGGATGCGCCCTTGCTCGCCGGCATTCAAGCGATCCGCCACACCTTTGATTTCATCGCTGAACTGACCCTGAATGGTGTCGCGATCAAAGCCGAAGTAGATCACCGAGGTTTCCCGATTCTGCATGGACTCGTAGACCTGACAGCCGTCCGCATCCACTACTGCACCAGAAGCAGTGTTCGGGCAACGGTCCTTGTCGTCGTTAACACCATCGCCATCGCTGTCACCAGTCACCACTTCCGCGGGGGTTGCAGCAACCACTTCATCGTCACTGCTGCCACCGTCGTCATCGCTGATACCAAAGGCCAGATTAACGCCGGCATAAACCTGGCCTTCCCAGTATTCCCGATCCTGGCTGTAAGCCTGACGGGTACCCAGATCCAGAATCACATGCTTGAAGAACGCGCGCTGCACACCCAGCTCCACACCGGTCATCAGCTCGTCGTTATCGTCACTGTTGGGATTATTCAGGCTTTCAATCAGCTGCTCACCCACATTGATGCCGGCATAGGGTTCGAAACCCAACAGGCCGTGATCATCAAAGTGGTAACGCCCACTGACATAATAGTTTTTCATGTCCAGGCGGCGACCGGAGTTGTACTTGCTCTCCGCGTCACCGTCCACTTCTTCATACCAGCCCTGAACGGACCAGTTGGGGGCAAAGCGCCAACCGAGCTGAGCACCATAAAACGGCACATCATCCAGGCCATCGCCACCGTTACCAATCACATCATTGTCGTAAAAAGTGTAGTAGCTGGCGTGCCCACCAATGTAGCCGTATTGGTCTGGAACATTTTCTCCAGCGAAAGCAAAAGGACTCATCAGCAGCGGCACCGCGGCCGTCATACGCAAAAATGTTTTCATGGCAGATTCCTTTCCCGTTGTTTCTGAATTTCTTCAGGAATTTAAACACCGGAAAGGAAAACAAGCAGCCACTTAAACAGGTATCAGGGGGTTAATTTACTTAAATTTAACCCCTATACTATCAATGGTTTACATAAATATAGCCCAAAATAATGAGTTGGAACTTCCATCCCAATACTTTGGTAGAAAAAATATTTTTACAGCATTATTTTTCCACCCACTGACCATCAGGTGTTTTCACATATTGCCCGGTCGCGGTCTTGTCGATGGCTTTTTGCCCGGCCAGCCTGGCCACCTGATCAAGCGTGATACCGTTTTGTTTGGCAATACGCTCATAGGCATCGCGACGCTTCTGATTAATCTCTGCTGCAAGCTCAACGGCGGCAGGTGTTGCCTTCACAACGCCCAGGTAGCCATCAGTCTGCTCACCGACCAGCCCCTGGCTTTTCGCCGCATCCAGATCCAGCGCAAACGCCGCCATGCTCAGCAGCAGGGTCAGGGTGGCAATCATGGTCTTTACAATTTTCATTGTCCCTACTCCTTAAAACAGGTCGCTTTCTTCACTGAATAATTGATCGATATCCTTTTCCACTTTCAAACGGATTTCATGATTGATCTTCACGTTCAGATTAATGGTGATGGGTTCTTCCGGTGCTTTCAGGGCCACCGTGGGCGTGCAAGCCGCCAACAGCCACCCGGCCAGCAACACCGTGCCCAGCCCGAGTTGTTTCATCATCGATTCTCCGTACGCAGTTGTTCAGTGATTTCATCGCCAATGCGCAAGCTGCGCATCAACGCCAACACGTTTTCCCGGTGTGTGTAGTTAAACACTACCGGCAGATTTTTTCTTTGCGGGTTTATCCCTTTAATGGTGATCGCCGCATCCAGCCAACCCACTTTATCCATGGCCATGCGCGCCTGGAAATCACTGATCAACAGGGTGCTGAGGCTGTCGAGCGCCAACTTCACTGCCTGATTGGAATCGGGCATTGCCTGCACGCTGGACGACGCAGGAATAATCAAGGATAGCGGCTCTTCGTTGGCCAGCCGCCCTTCTTCAATCGCCAGGAAATCCGCGCCCAGCTGTAGCGGCACATAACCGCCGATTCGACCGGACAGCGAGACCGGAGGAGGATTCTGTAGCGCCGCGACCTGAGCCAGATCAATGCGGCTTATCACCACAGGTTGAGGCCGCGCGGAGGGCCAGTCCAGTGCCGGAGAGCGCAAGTAGCCACCCAGCAAATCGGCACGGACATCGGTAAATTGCCATTGCGACAGGTCGCTATTCACCGTGAGCGCCAGATCAGTGATCGGCGTGCCGATATCCAGGGTGTCCACGGTCACGGGTCCGGTGCTGCTGAGCTGCACGTCGCCGTTATCGTATTCACCATGGATCACCCCGGCAGCGCCACGGGCCGTCACGCTGCCCCAGTCCAGGTCCGCACCGGTAAGCGTGATATCGCCTGAGGCTTTAAGCGTCTGCCGCCATTGCCAGCGGCCTTTGCCTTCCAGCTGACCTTGCCGTGGAGTGGCATCCAGGCCCACCCCCATGGCAGGCACCAACGCGCTGCGCATGGTCAGAGTGCCACTCGCCCCACCGTTTTTCTCAAGCGCACCACTGGCCCGCAATTCGCTTTGCCACTCGCTGACGGTTAACCGACCCTGAACCTGTTCACCTTTCATCGTCGCCGTCCCCGAAATCGGCGGCAGGCGCCAGCGGGCGGCCAGCAAACCACCGCCATGAATGGCCACAGTGCCGGTAATGCCCTGTCCATTGATCTGCAACGGACCCGTTGCACGCAGCGATACCGGCCGGATCAGGGCCTGCCCGATAAGCCCCTCGGAAATTGACGCCTGGCTCCCTGCCGCCACGCTGACCGTGCCATCCACCAACGACCAGGGGGCCTTGACCGTTACCTGCCCACCACGCTCAAACTGCGGCAAGGTGGTGCTCGCCTGGAGCGTACCGGCCCAGCCGGCGTCGGACTGGGCAAAAGCCAGGGTGCCGTCGAGTGGGTAACCGGACATGTTGCCAGTCACCTTGGCCTCGGCACCATACGGGGCCTGCTGCAAGGTACTTACCGGCATCAGGAAAGCCAGCCGATCATTCCCTTGCCGCGCCGTGAGCCTAATGGGGTCCCCCTCCAGCCCATGGCTGCCGACAGCGCCCTGCCACTCCCCTTGCACTTGGTAGCCCTGCCATTGCCCGCGCAGCACCAGATCACCGGCCCACTGCCAATCAACTTGACTCGCGCCTTCGGCCGCCGCCAGCTGCCACCGAACCTGGCTGGAACCGGTTTTTATATTCAAACCGTCGTAGCCCAACCGCAGCGGCAGATCGGTCCGGCCGGAACGGGCCATGGGTATCTGCAGTGGCTCCTGCCACTGCGCGGTGAGATTTTGCGGCAAGCTCAGCGACGCCGGCTCAAGCACCAGCACACGATCCTGCCAATGAAAGTCCACCTGACCGCCCAGGCTGTCGCCCTGCAACCGCAACGTCCCCCGGCCCTGTTCAAGCCCTGCCGGGATTGTTACCTCGCTGTCGCTGTGAGCCTGCAATGTCACCTTGCCCGGCGGGCCTGCCAATTGCAGCGCGGCACTGGCCTGAACCAATGCTACGCCGCTGCCCGCCACAGCGAGGGGCTCTGCGGCGGTCAGTTGCCAGTCATTGTTCAGCGCCAATGGTTGTGCCAGATCCGCCTGCAACTGCCA
>NZ_LWFX01001108.1:0-14636 GCF_001635175.1 Alcanivorax sp. HI0083
GTACAGGAAGGCCCGGCCAGCCGCAGTTATGGTCTGCAGGTGGCCCAGCTGGCCGGGGTGCCGGCGGGGGTGATCCAGCAGGCCGGTGAAAAACTGCGCGAGCTGGAAGCCGGGCAAAACCTGACGGTGAACGATGCACCGCCCACGGTCATCCCCACCGCCCGCACCCCGACAACGATGCCGGCCCAGGCCAGCCTGTTCAGTGAGCCCAGTGCCGTGGAGCACGCCCTCAAGGAACTGGACCCGGATGATTTGACGCCGAAGCAGGCGCTGGAGGCACTCTACAAGCTGAGAGGACTGCTTTAGCGCTGCAGGAACAGCGCTGGGTTGGTGGCACGACAAGCCCGGTGACGAGAAGCGAAAACCGTCAGACTTTACCCTGTTTTCGGGTTTGCCTTTCGAAACTCGCTTCTCGCAACTCGACCGGCACTCGGGGGTTCGCACCTCGAGAAGTGCTCCTGCAGGTGCTCCATCCCCCCGCCCGTGTCCTCTTCTGACTGCATGCGCTATATCCTTATATCAACGCTGCGTTTGCCTGCCTCTGGGCATATCGCTAGACTAGCGCCACCCCAAGCGAGACCGTGCCTGTTGCTGCTATAATCAGCTCTTGGCGCTGTACAAAATGAAGACACCTGGCGAGGACAGGATATGACGTTCGTAGTAGGTGAGAACTGCATTAACTGCAAACACACCGATTGTGTGGAAGTGTGCCCGGTAGACTGTTTCTACGAAGGCGAAAATTTTCTGGTCATCCACCCGGACGAGTGTATCGACTGTGCACTGTGTGAACCGGAGTGCCCGGTTAACGCGATCTTCTCGGAAGACGAACTGCCGGACGACCAGCAGGAGTTCCTGGAGATCAACGCGGATCTGGCAGAGAAGTGGCCGAACATTACCGAAATGAAAGATGCGCCGGACGACGCTGAAGAGTGGGACGGTGTGCCGAACAAGCGGGAGAAGCTGATCCGATAAGCGCGGATCACTTTTCTCCAGGCAAAATAAAAGGGCGGCATCCTGCCGCCCTTTTTGCGTCGAGTCATCCTGACCCTTTTGCGCTCACCGCAACATCCCTGTACTGCATTCCTTGCAAATCCTTGTGCTCAATTCCCTGAAGCACGGAAACACTATATCAACCGTATTTTGCTCTGTGGGTAAAATAAATATTAAAAGTCTGGGTGAAAACCACACAAACCCCAAAAAACTCAAATATAACAATGAGTTAATATTCTGATGCTCGCTTTTAAGGGTCAAAAACAGCGAAAAAACACTGTTTTTTCCTACAGCCTTGTAAGAGATCTCTTACAAGCTCGCGCCACCGCACCAGCCCCCTGCCCCCAGAGGGCTACATCCCGACGCTAAAAGGCGCCCAATCTTTTACATTTCCTCACTGCTTTTTACAGCACGGCGTCACACTTCTGGGTAGCATTAATTCTATGGAAAACGTGGTGTTACGCACACCGCCTAGCCAACCAGTATCCCCCCAAGGCGCTAGCAATAGCGCTCACAACCCCCCTCTTCCACCCCAATTTCGGAAGAGGGTTTTTTTTGCCTGAAATTCGCCCCATTTCACGCCAACGTGGCGTTTAACGCCGCACAGGCCTGCTGGAAATGCTCTTTCAGGGAATGAATCAAGGGCGGCGCACTGGCAAGGTCACCGCTGGAGGCCAGCGTTTCCAAGTCCATACACAGACCTGCAACATAAGTTGCCCCCAGGTTGCTGCTGCTGCCCTTGAAACTGTGTGCCTGGCTGCGCAGGGTATTCGCATCACCCTGCGCGAACGCCTGATCCAGCGCGGCCAGGCGTTGTTCGCCATCGCGTTGGAACGATTCGACCAGCATCTGGAAATCCTGGCCCATAATATCCTGCAATTCGGAAACGACCTCGACATCGAGGACCGATCTATCGTGCATCAACCTGCTCCGTCATCCTTTACGGCGGCTACCATAGCAGCTACAGAAAGCCTGTTTGTGTTACAGGGTAGAAATTTAAGCAACCACAGCCCGTCATGGCACCCGTCAAATCAGGAAAAAGTGACGGGCGGTAAAAGTCCGGATGAGCGGGCCCGCGCCACATCCTCCGGCTCATCCACGTCCCACAGGGGTGGCAAAACCCTGGTCTGCTCCGGGGTAAAACAGGATCGGCTGTCCTGTAACGCGTGGGGGCCACCAAACCGCACACCGCTGAAGCGGCCAGCGGACCAGAGCGATGCCTGGCTGCTTCCCAGCAGTACATAGCCACCGTCTTCACTGGCCCCGAACACCACGGGGGTGTGATCCAGCACATTCAGCGCCTGTTCAAAATAAGACTGATCCAGCAACAGGCAATCACTTCCGATGAGTAAAGCCCGGGAAGTGAGAGACAGGCCACGCGATAATGCCCCGGCCATCCGTTCACCCAGATCCTCACCCTCCTGCAAAAAACAGGACCAGCCCCGTGCCGCCGCCTCCTGCTGCAACTGCGCATCCGGCTTGTCGAGCCACAGCTGCACATCACCGGGAAACGCCTCAGCGGCAGCAAACGTCTGCCAGAGTAACTGCTGATAAATCTGCAAGGCACCATCGGCACCGAAACCAGGGATCAAACGGGTTTTAACCTGGCCTGGGTGAAGGGCACGGGCGAAAACAATCAGCAATGGCGTGGCGGTCACCTGGCATCTCCCCCGTAATAGTCGCGGTGCAGCGACTCCGGGCTGGCTCCGCGCCAGTAGCGAAAGCGCAGGCTCCACATCAACCAGATGGTTCGCCAGGGACCGTTGGCCTCCCAGCGGCGGCTGCTGGTGGTCAAGGGCGGGCGCAGGCACACCGGGCGCGCCAGCGCACGCAACCGGCGCGACAGGGCAATATCTTCCATCAATGGCTGCTCGGGAAACCCGCCCTGTTCACGAAACACATCACGGCGCACAAACAGGGCCTGGTCGCCGGTGGCGATCCCGGTAACACGGGAGCGCCAGTTCATCATCAAGGCGATAACACGAAACAGCGGCCGCGGCCGACTGAGGCGTACATCGAACCGCCCCCACACAGCGGTGCTGGCCACCCCATTCAGGGCGTCGCGATGCCGCGAGTCGAGCACGGTATCAGCATGAACAAACCAGAGCCACACACCGCTGGCACACACCGCCCCGGTATTCATCTGGATGCTGCGCCCCTGCTCGCTGGCCAGCACCGTGTCCGCTAGCTGCCGGGCGATATCCATGCTGGAGTCGCTACTGCCGCCATCCGCCACGATCAATTCGTCACCGTCACGCAGCGCAGCGCGCAGTCGTGCCAGTGACCCGGCCAGGGTATCCGCCTCGTTCAGCACCGGTACGATGACACTAATGCGGCTCATTCCAGCGAACCACCACAGCTACTTCCCGCCCCTGCCGTGCAACCGAAACAGTGGTCGGCCACATAAATCGGCTCGCCCTCAATATCGTCTTTCAGCAAGCTCGACAGATGCTGGTGACCTTCGTGGTGGCCTTGCGGCATGTCCAGCATCTGGTTGAAGTCACAATCGTAGAGATAGCCCTGGTAATCCACGCTCACCATGGAGCGGCACATCAAGGCCGGCAGGGTGTCGCGATTGTAGCTGTCGCGCAGCAGCTGCATGTAGTCGTTGAACTGATCATGGGCCAGCAACACCGCACCGAAACGACTGATAGGCATGTTGGTAATCGTCAGCAAATGATTGAAACGCAAACCGAAATGCGTCATCAATTCACGCTTGTAGTCAGCTTCGAGGGCAGCCTGTGGAGGCGGTAACGTCGCGCCGGTGGAGTTATAGACAAGGTCCAGCACCTTGTCGTCCCCGTAGCCTTTCTCGTTCAGGCGGCGAATGGCTTCAAGGCTGCCCTGAAACACGCCCTTGCCCCGTTGCTTGTTCACGTTTTCTTCGGAATAGCACGGCAGGGAGGCCACCACATGCACGTCGTGGTCAGCCAAAAACTGAGGCAAATCTTCGTAGCCCGGCTCGAGCAGAATGGTGAGATTACAGCGGTCGATGACCTCCACACCGAGTGCATGGCATTCGCGCACCAGGTAACGAAAGTGGGGGTTCATCTCCGGCGCGCCGCCGGTCAGGTCGATCACCTTGATATCCCGCTTGCGAATGACCTGAAGAATCAGATCGATGGTGGCCTTGTCCATCAGCTCGGTGCGGGTGGGGCCGGCATTCACATGGCAGTGCACACAACTCAGGTTGCACAGATAACCCAGGTTTACCTGCAACACGGAAGTGGCATGGCGACGCAGTGGCGGAAAATCCGTGCTGCTTCGCACCAATAAATCGTGGGTGTCCTGCATATTTCACCTGTTTCAATTTCCTTAATGCTATCAATTGGATGCAGGCTTGTCGCAAACGTTACGTGAAGGGGGGGGGGGAATCGAGCTACGAGCTACGAGCTACGAGTTTCGACAAGATTGTGCCCCCGAGACGATAACAAGCATGAAGTGGCCCTGGTGGAGCCTGCAGGAGATTCAACTGACGGAACGACTGCTTACCGCCTCTCGCATAAAAAACAACCACCCGTTTCCTGAAAACTGGCGCCACCGCTGAAAGTCCTTACAATCAGCAGCCATGCCCCGGTAGCTCAGTTGGATAGAGCAAGCGCCTCCTAAGCGCTAGGTCGGACGTTCGAATCGTCTCCGGGGCACCAATTAAATCAGAAACTTACAGATGCCCACCCTCCCTGATAGGAACGCCGTAAGTGAAATGTAAGTGCAGCGGCACTTGTTAAGGGCAAACAGCTACAAACAACTGCCGCCCTCCCCTAGCCAATCTCCCACACAAAAAAGCCGCTACGGACTACAGATCCGCAACGGCTGCATTGTTATCGTTTGCTTGTCCGGTGCCAGCCAGAACGGCTAACGACTTTCTTGTCAGTGACTCCGCGCCGGGCCTTGCCCGCTTATGGACTCCATGGTCATATGGACTCAACAACAATAACGGGGCGGCTTGCATCAGGCCTCCCTTTCAGAATCAACTCGCATGTGGCAAATAAACGAGGAAAAGCAATGTTCAAAATGATGATGGGCCTATGCGCTGCTGTCTTTTTGGTTGGCTGTAATCAAGGAAACGACGTCGCTTTCGTCGATTTTCAGTCTCGTGAGATTAGGATGGTTACAGGGGACGGCCGAGTTTCCGTATGCGGGAGGGACAGATCCTCCGACGAACTAAAGTTAGTTTGTACTCCTTGGGCGCAACCAGAAAACAAGCAGGCTCAGTGACTACGCGCCGGGCTTTACTTAAACCTCAAATGCTTTACTAATAGGCTGATTGGCTTAAATTCTATGGTTCTGCACTATTTCAAACGCGGGGGAGAATAATTATGAAGCCTGTTATACCAATGATTTTTGTTGTTTTTGCCTTAGGGGGATGCTTCGGCGACAGCTTGCAAACAGTTAGGCTAGACGATTACTCAGTGATGGTAATAGACCAGACGAAAAGGACTGCCGCCATCTGTACCAAGAAGAGTAGTGCAGCTTTTAGCGGTAAACCAGGGCTTGTCAGTTGTGGCGATTGGTCTCGGATAGATTAGCCTCTTACCGGCCAGCCCCCCATATTACCCCGATAAGCAAAAAGAATAGGCTAAGCACTAACAAGGAAAGAAACCGATGGAGGCAGTCGTATGTTCGGCCCTCGGCTTTTTGGTCGGCGCATTCACTGGGCATCGCCTTGCTATAGGTCGCGACAAACGCAAAGAATTCAACGAGTCTGCTGACACTATCGTTCTCGCTCTCAGTACCCATGGCAGAATCAGTGATGCTAGCATTATTCACTTCGAGCGCAGGGCTAGTTTGTTCACTAGGTGGCGCTTCAACCGTGCTTTGGGCCAGTACCGGCGAATATACAAAGAGGGGTGCGAGCAAGACCCAAAGACAGGTGAAATACTTTTTACGGGTTCTTATAAACAACTTAATACCGCCGCAAATCGCATAAAGCGGGTGTGCAAATGGCGTTAGCTTTTCTTTTTGCATGGCACTCCCTCACACCATTTCAAAAACTGTTCACTAATCCACTCCGGCTCCCATTCCAGCCATTGGCAGCACTGGCGCAGCATGGGGCCACAACTGACCACATCGTCAAAGGCTTGCTGTCCTTCCTCAAACTGGCCGGACAGCCTCAAGGGCTTCTCTAGCCAATACTTAGCCGCATCGTCCAGCATTAGGCCAAGGGCAGCCGTCCACAGCCTTATATAGGGGTGAGGGTCGCGCTCGGGATCTCCTTCTATACCAATGCTGTAGTGGTCGATATAGGCCGTCACGGCTAGCTATCCGTCCACACTACGCCGGGCAGTGCGAACAGGGAGGCAGGATGGTTACGAATCCAGCAGCCGGGTTTAAAGCCGCCAGCTCGTGCGAATGCCTCACCGTGGGCAATCCAAAAGCGACATATTTCTGTATCACTGTAGCGCTCCGCCCCGGTGCCATCCTTGAACAGGGATTCAACGTGGAGCGGCATGGTCACTGCCGTCCTGGGCTTTCTCTTTGGTCTGGGCATCACATCACCGGAGTCTCAATCCCAAGATTCAGGGCGCGAATACTGGCTAACATTTGCGCTCTGGCGTCTCTCTCAATTTTTACGCAAGGGTGTGGGCGGCTCTGCCCGAAACGGTCTAGGTCTGTTAACCCTTCTTTGGCGATAATCCCGCGACACTCGTTAACCCTGTCGAAACACTCAACCGCAGCGGTGAGCAGAACCACGCCGTCGGGATCGAAGATGTCGTAATCTTGTTGCAACTTACTGAACAGCTCCTGCCCTTTGTCGGTCAGGTGTGACGGTGTTTCGCTCGTCATGTTCGGCTCTCCAATATCATAGTTGATCGTGTACCGGGGAATCTGCGTGAGACTTTTGGCGCGCTCTGGGAAACGCTCGCAAAGGTTTTGCATATGCCCCGCCCCCTTAATAGGGTGGCCCTGTGCCCGAAACTATTGCCGATTGCCAGCGTCATGGCAGCCAGCCCCTGAACGGTTGGGCATCAGGGCCAATTCGGTCAGCGCTTGAACAGCTTGCTCAGAACGCCTTTCTTCTCTCCGCTCAGGTCAATGTCTGGGTATGCCTCTTTAATCAGCACATCCAGAATCAACGCGATTCGAGCAATGTTCTCTGGTGTGGCGTCCAGCTTGGGGCTCAGCCCTAGCTTGTCCATTGCGTCCAGTTGCTCGGGAGTAGGATTGAAATAAGCCATAATCACATCACCTGCACGACGGCTTCGGATTCATGGTGGAAACGGAAACGGCGCTCACATAGCACGCCAACCATATTGGTCTGCCAAAGGCTGGTCAGTTGCGCCGGGCTGGTCGGGCTCTCTGCCAGTTCAACGCTGGCATGGGTGGCAGGGGTCAGGAACAGGCCGCCATTCGCCACAGCGATACGGTCACAGGCGAAGCCCAGCAGGGCCGGGGCGCTGGAATCGTCCTCGATGCAAGGCACCACATGCACGCCGGGGATAAACTCACCACCGTTAACGCTCATGCCGTTGTCACTGGCCATAGCTAGACGGCGGCAGACCGCGCCGGTGCTGGCAATAACGTAATGCTCAGAATTCGGCAGGGCTTCCAGCAGGCTTGTCAGATCCGCAACAGTGTCAGACGTTGCGGTGATCGTGCTGGCAGGGGTCGCTACGCTTTGAATGGTGGAATTACTGCCACCCACTACAGCGTTGCGAAGCTCATTCTCGAACATGCGACGGCCAGCGCTGCCGGTAGTCATTCCCAGCTCTTTGCTGATTGCAGCAAGCCCGGCCACTTTCAGCTCTGGCAAATTGCTACGGTTCAGGCTGCTTTTAACCAGTGGCTTGGGGTCGCCTTCGTCCACGTTGGAGCCAATGGCACCACTTGCCGCCACTACCGCCCCCAGATCCTCCGGCAGCTCTTTCGAGTAAGCCAGCAGGGAGCCCAGCAGGTCAGCATTGCGAACACTCGACAGATAGTTTTGAGCAATACGCTCGCCGCCTTCGGTGTCCCAAATGCCGGTCAGGGACGTATAAGCCGCTTTATCTACCAGCCACTCGAATGCAGCAATGGAAGGATTGAACGCCTTGTTTGCGCCTTTTACGAACGGGGCAAGGGCATCTTTAGCCGTAGCGTTGCCGTTGGTGGCCATGATTCGGGCCAGGTCAGAAAAGCCGCGCTGGGTGTTCTCTCGAAACTCCCGCATGGTTTCCAGCCGCGCTTTCTTCTCAATGCGCATCCAGTGGTTCACCGCGTAGTCTGAGCCGTATTCATGGGCGTCATCAGACGCCAGCAATGTATCTTCAATCATATAGGTAATCTCAATTGGTTAACTTATACCTATAGTCTAATGCTTGCCATCGTGCCCCGCATGGGCCTTTATGGGCTTTTCATCTTGCGGCCATCCACTGCGCCAGATCCGTGAGGGCATAGCTCACGCGCCCACCTTTCGGGCCGGGCAATCGACGGAATGCCGGGCCTCTCTGGTCGTGCGCATCGCTACGCGCATTTTTTAGGGTGCGGGGGCTGAGTCCCAGCAGCTTCGCCGCGTCATCGGGGGCAAGCCGTGCGTCTGGTGTCATTGGCAAGCCTTCGCGCTGCACTGCCTCCAGCAGGGAATTCATAACGGCTTGGATTTGCTCAGGGTCGATATGTCGGGTCATGGTCTTGTCCGTGTTCGTTAGCCTGTTCTGGTGTGACGGGAGTGACGGGTTTCTCTACATTCCTCACAGCGGGAAAACAGATAATGGCGAGCCAATACTTTGTTTTTCCCTTATGTGTCATGTTGGAAAAAGCGTCACATCCGTCACACTCTCCGCGCTAGGTGGGGGGCTGTTGCGCGTTGGCAGTCGATTCCAGTGATATATCGAGCTTTACCAGTCCGGTAACGCTGGAACCCCAGAGCCTCAAGGCGGTCGCTAAAGCCTTTAAGGCTCAGTTTTTTGCTGATACCGCTCTCAGTTGCCCACTGGCTGTAAGCGTTAAAAAGTCGCTTGGGTTCGATCCTACCGATAGGGTCAACTTCACACTCATCGTCAACGAACTGTGCAACTTGGTCAGCCTCTAGGCGCCACCTGTTGCGAGCAGCTTTGCAGCTTTCGGGAATGGTGAACGCCCCTCGGGCAACAACACCTGCATACGCATTAAGAGCTAGGTTCAGGATGCCTGGCAGTTCAGCCATCAGTTTCTCCCTCAGCAGCGGGTCGCAATTTCCAAGCTCTGGCTTGAACTTGTTATTGAACTCCACCACAAGTGCGCGTCGGAACAGGCCGTCACTAAAGTCACGGGTGTGAGGCATGTGGTTGGTACCAAACCAACAGGTAGAGAAAGGGCGCATCTCGAAGGGGTTGCGGAACTTATGCTCAACCGTTGCTGGCTCACCTGAGACAATGCCTTTCAGGCTGGCATCGTCCATCTTTTCGCCTTGCTTGATCTCAGTAACGATATTCACAAGCTTTAAGTGGAGGTGGGCACGCTGAAACGGATTATCAAAGCGGGAAGGTTGAACACCGGCCACGTTGGCGGATCCCGCTAGTGCCTCAAGCACTGCCAGCAGCACTGACTTTCCATTGGCTCCGCCGCCTACAAGAATTACAAACAACTCATAGTTGCAGTGCGCCATCAGCGAGTAGCCAATTGCCTCAAGCAAAGCCTGCACCTTCTGTTCGACGTCATCGTCACCCTTAAACACTTCGGCCAGGAATTGCTGAAATCGAGGCGCTGTTGCATTTGGGTCGAACTTCACCGGCACCTGAGTAGTGCGGTAATGTTCCCGGTTGTGAGGCTCCAACTTCCAGCCATCAGCGGATAGCATCAGCTCACCATTGGGGCAGTTAACACATTCAGCTGGGCCTTGGTTGAACTCAAGCTCGGGTTGGTAGGTTTCCGTTAATAACAGGTCGGTAACACTGTCCACAACGGATTTGCGCACATCTGCACCATTATCTGACAGATAGCCCTGCACCCACTGCCTGACCGCTCTGCTCTCCTGTTGCTGCCAGAATCCACGCTCGCTCCAGCGCATTACTGAAGCAGCGGTGGTAATAACGTTGTCCCTGCCAATCTCAGAAGCTAAAGCACATGCATGAGCAAGATCATCGTCAACATCGTGGTTCGCCATGCTTTGCTCTGCTTCTTTGAGAGTGCCTAACGGGATGCCAGTGTGCTTTTTAATGGTATTAAATAGCTGTCGCTTTGCGGTTGGCTTGAGGGTCACAGCCTCCAGCACGATAGCATCCACCTCATCTGGGGCAGAGTCGCCATCTAGGGCGCGGGCTGCGGCCATCAACTCTACATGGCCCCGCCCCTTAAGGGCTTGAGCCTCTTTAATCAGAGCATCTACGTCATCAATCATTGAGAAGCCCTCCAATCTTTCGCAACCTTTCCTTGGCCTTAGTCGCTCGCTCAGGGTCGACAAGCTCACCACGCGCAGCATCAAACCGCATGCAAGCCAGCACAGCACGTTCGTGGTCTGCATGTGCCCGAAGGCGCTCCATCTTCCAGTGAGGCAAGCCCGGCTTGTTATGGCTACGCATTCCTTCGGGGAACAAGTCACCAAGGCTCAGGCCAACAGCCATTAGCACGTCACTAGTTGGACAACCGGCGAAGCAATGCACCAGCAAGCGGCCATCGTCGCACTCCTTAATGGATAGACTCGGGGTTCGATCATCATGCGCAGGACAGCAGGCTATATAGCTTCCTTCACCAGTGCTGCGCACTTTTTCCAGGCGGTTGAGAAGCCTTTGTGCTGGGGTCATCACTTCACCCCCTGCATAGTCAGCGCATGGCGCAGGCCGTCACGGTGTGTCTGGCTCAAGTGGTAGCGGCCATATCGGCAAGCCTGCCCGTAGCGGTCTTGGCCCTGGAGGGTTTCGCAATCAATCCATAAGCCCAAATCTTTAAGCCTGCTTATATAGGCCGGGGCATTGGTGGTGCCAATGACAGCATCAAGGTCGCGCCGATTTACAGGCCCTTTCAGCAGAACATCAACGGCACGGCGCAGCCGGGCACTGTCGTTTGTCTTGGCTAGAATTGCGCTATAATCAGGGTGCTTGTTTTGATATTGGGCCTCGCTACCGACTGCAATCGGAGTGGGGCTTTTTTGTGTCTGGTTCACTGGGGCACCTCCGCTGCAAGTCGGGCCAGCAGATCCGCATCAACGCCGACGCGGTGAGCGATAGACTCAAGTGCGCGTTGCCGGTCGAACCAGTGCCTAAGCTTGTGGGCTTGCTGAATTACAACGGCAATTTCACCAACAGATGAAACAGGGCGCAGGTCGATAAGGCCGCTATTCTCGCGGAAGGCTTGGAAGTGGTTCATGCGCTGGCCTCCTGCTCTTTTAGCTCGCGGAAGGCTTCTTCTTGCTCAAGCGTGATGACTCGGCGAGCGCCGATTTTTACAGATCCCAGCTCACCTTTGGCGATGCTGTTATATACAGAATTGCGGCCAATGCCCCATCGCTTTGCAAATTCGTCGATTGAGTAGGCGCGCTTGTGGTTGGTTGTTTCCATTTTCGTTTACCCGTAGTTGCTTGCTTGTCTACGGGTAATGATGGGATTTAAGATATAGAGAATATTGGCAAGCAATCTGTGGACAACTTAGAAGCCAGTAGCCACGCGGGATTCAACCTGTTAATTACCTTGATCTGATCCCCCGCGAATCTGTTTTTGCGCTTGTATATGACCTTCAAGGTCATCAACGGAAATTTTGTTTTCTTTAATGAATCGGTAATACCAGTTCTTCGCTGTTCCTCCAGAGAATCCGGCACCATTACCGGGAAAGTCCATTTCCTTCGCGATGTCATCAAACATACCAGAATCAACGCCCTGCCCCTTGATGCGGCGCTTGAGAACACGATCAAACACCGCCTTCCCGTGACGCCGGTATCTCATCTCGTCAGATGCCCGCTTATTCTTGCGTCCTACCTCCAGCGCATCATCCAGCGTCCTAGCCTCAAAGTCGTGCCAACGCACAATGCCGTTGTATACCGCATCAGCTAGCCAGTCAGGCATCACCAGCCCGTGACGGGCGCAGGCCGCCAAGGCATAAGGCAAGGCGGTTTTGTCGCCGCTTTCGTGCTTCTCCCGGTGTTCCTCAACAATCTGCATGGCCTCGAACTGGCGGCCACTACAGCGTAGATCTAGCAGATCCTCATTGTTCTGGTGTGAATATGCCCAAGCCTCGGCTGCGGTTTTAAATTTCATCCCTCACCCCCAAAAGCCATATCCAGGGCTTTCGCTTTGTGGTCTGGTGACAAGTGCGCATAAACCAGCGTCATTTTAATGTCGGCATGGGTCATCAATTCGCGCACAGTGTTAATGTCCACACCAGCCATAACCAAACGGCTGGCGAATGTGTGGCGCAGGTCGTGGAAACGGAAGTTTTCAATCCCGGCATCTTCCAGAATCGCCGCAAAGCCCTTTTTAACGTCCGTCAGTGGGCCGCCAGTGATTGGGGAATGAAATACCGTCGTGTAATCGCCCCATTGTCGCCTGCATTGCTCCAGCACCGCACAGGCTTCACGGGAAAGCGGTAACACGGCTGGCTCGATTTGCTTGCCTGCCTTACGCCGGGAATGAGACGTCTTGCCGATGATTTTCCGAATCTGCCGCTTTTCCAGATCCACATGATCCCAAGTTAGGCTAAACAGATCGCCACGGCGAAGCCCGGTATTCAGCGCCAGCAGAATCATCGGTTTCAGGTGGTCGGCATAATCCTCAGCCGCAATTACAGGGGAAAGCTCGTAACCTCTCGCCGCCTCCCATGTTCGCTTTCGCATTCTTGCGGCTCTTGCTTCGCGCTCACGGGCACCTAGTGCTTCACGCAACCGCAATTCTTCATCATCAGACAGATAGCGAACCTTGGCCTCGCTGGGCTTGTCTGCCAGTGTCGCCTTAACTCGATATTGGGTTAACTGGTGCGAAGGGATGACCTTTGTCGCCACGGCATGATTCAGCAGGGCTTTCAGGTAAGTCAGCTCCCGGCGCTGGGTTTCCAGTTTGACGCTGGTGCGGTTTCGCCGCCATTTCGCCATATCCAGTTCGGTAATTTCGGCCATGGGCTTGTCTAGTACATGGGCAAAGGCACGCTTGATACTGGCAATGAATGCCTTGTGGCTGGCTATATTCGCTTCGGCATGAGCCTTAAACGCGCCATCCAGATACGCGCCCAGCGTGCTGTCTGCTACCGCCTTTTTCTGGCGGCGTTCCGCTTGGAAGTCGTGGCCGCTCGCAGCCTTGCCCAGAGTCTCACGGGCCTTATTCCTAGCCTGAGCCAAAGTTAACTGGCTGGCATCACCCACTCTCTCACGCTTGCCCCGCGCGATTTCCACATAGAAGGTTTTGGTGCCAGACGGCTGCACACGAACCAGCAGCCCTTTGACTGACTGCTTACTGCCTTTGTCTCGCACCTCATAAGGCCCAGAGTCACGCCCTGACAAGCCTGATATGGTGTTACTGGTGAGTGTTGCCGCCATGGCCAAAAAGTCCGTAAGTGCAATGTAAGTGCATTTCATTGTATCACGAGCAAACAGGCAAAAACACAAACAACCGTAAGCAACTGTTTTATATGGACATAGACCCCAACCAACAAGAAGGCAAAGGCGGCAAAATGCGCCTCCTAAGCGCTAGGTCGGACGTTCGAATCGTCTCCGGGGCACCATCTTTCCCTTATTGCCTGCATCACCTTTTTGCATCAATCCGATCAACTAACTGCTCTGGCTCCCTTTTTCCCTTTGCCGGACACTATCTCGCCGCGCACGGATACCAGGATTCAGCATGACCCACGACACGCGCTCCTCTTCGCCACTCAGCCCGCTTCTCGTGTTGCTGATGGCGACTACCACCGGTCTGGTGGTGGCCAGCAACTATTACGCCCAGCCGCTGCTACATACCATCGCAGATCAACTCAGCCTGAGTTATGCCAAGGCCGGCATCATCGTGACCACCGCCCAGGCCAGCTATGCAGTGGGGCTGATCCTGCTGGTGCCACTCGGCGATCTGGTCGAGCGCCGCCGCTTGATTGTGATCATGATGCTGCTGGCCATGGTCGGCTTGCTGGTCAGCGCCAGCGCCCGTTCGTTGCCGATGCTGTTGGCAGGCACCGCCATGACCGGGGCGTTTTCCGTGGTTGCGCAGGTGTTGGTTCCTTTTGCGGCCACACTGGCGCCACTGGAAACCCGCGGCAAGGTGGTGGGCACGGTGATGAGCGGGCTGTTGTTGGGCATTCTGCTGGCACGCACCGTGGCGGGAGCGCTGTCCACCCTGGGCGACTGGCATACCGTTTACTGGGTTGCCGCTGCGCTTATGTTACTCAACACCCTGGCACTGTGGCGCTTGCTGCCCCGCTACCATCAACCCGCTTCGCTCCATTATGGCCAGCTGATTACCTCCATCATCGGGCTGTTTGCGCGGCACAAGGTGTACCGCCAACGTTCCGTGCTCGGCTTTCTGGGCTTTGCCATGTTCAGCGTGCTGTGGACGTCGCTGGCATTCCTGCTGTCCGCTGAACCCTGGTCCTTCAATGATGCCACCATCGGCCTGTTCGGCCTGGCGGGGGCGGCGGGCGCCCTGTCTGCTCGCCACGCCGGCGTACTGGCCGACCGGGGTCACGGCCACCGGCTGACGATCGCCGGTATTGTCATCCTGCTGCTGTCCTGGGGATTGCTGGGGCTGGGAGGCACCTCACTCATCGCCTTGCTCGCC
>NZ_LWFX01001109.1:0-2077 GCF_001635175.1 Alcanivorax sp. HI0083
CAAAGAAAACCGCCGCCAGCACCGCCGTGGCACGGGTCAGGAAGTTTGCCGAACCGGCGCTCCCGAATACCGTCTGCGAGCCACCGCCGCCAAAGGAAGCACCGGCATCCGCGCCTTTACCGTGCTGAATAAGCACCAGACCAATCAGCCCAAGGGCTGCCAGCACGTGCACTACATGAACAACAATATCCATAACGTCTCTAATTATTCCGCCGCCTGACAGATCGCAACAAAGCTGTCGGCTGTTAACGATGCCCCACCGATCAGACCCCCATCGATGTCTGACTGGGCAAATAGAAGGGCGGCATTATCCGCCTTTACGCTGCCGCCGTAAAGCAACCGCAGCGATTGAGCGATATCCGGGTCATTTTCTGCCAAAGACTGGCGCAAACAGGCATGCACGGCCTGAGCCTGTTCCGGGCTTGCCGTCTTGCCGGTACCAATGGCCCAGACCGGCTCATAGGCAACAACGGCCTTCGCAAACGCCGCAATGCCCACCGCATCGATCACCGCCTGCAGCTGCCCACAGACCACCGCCTCTGTATTGTCTGCCTCTCGCTCCGCCAGGGTTTCTCCCACACACAAGACGGGAATCAGGCCTGCCGCCTGCACCTGGGCGAACTTGTCAGCAATCTGCGCATCGCTTTCCGCGTACAAGGCACGGCGCTCGGAATGACCAATAATCACATAACCGCAACCCGTTTCCGCCAGCATTGAGGCCGATACTTCACCGGTGAAGGCGCCGTCTGCCTGATCACTGACATTCTGCGCCCCCAGGCCAATGGCCTCCGGCAACTGCTCGCGGGCAGAGACCAGATAGGGAAACGGCGGACATACGACCACATCCGCCGCACCCTGATAATCCGCCAGGGCCGCCGCCATGGACGCCACCAGAGATTGCCCGCCATTCATTTTCCAGTTGCCAGCAACCAGAGGGGTTCTTTTCATTGTTGGATTCCTTGGAGTCTTTTCTTGTGCCAACCAGCCCGACCGCTCTTGCGGTCAGGCAATGGCTTTTTCAACCACATCGGCCAGTTCACGACAGAGCGTCGCCACCTGATCGCCATCTTTACCTTCTATCATCACCCGCACCAATGGCTCCGTGCCGGAAGGCCGCAAAAGCACACGGCCATTGCCTGCCAACCGCTCCTCGACGCTGGCCATCGCCGCCTGCACGTCCGAATGCTCCATAAAACCATCGCGGTTGGGGCCACGCACATTGATCATCTGCTGGGGCAACATGACAACATCAGCCACGGCATCCGCCAAACTTTCACTCCGGCGGGACAAGGCTGCCAGCACCTGCAGGGCCGACACGGTGCCATCACCGGTGGAAGTGCAATCCAGGCACACCAGGTGCCCGGAAGATTCGCCACCAATACTCCAGCCACGCTTATCCAGCTGCTCCATGACGTAACGATCACCGACCTTGGCACGCACAAATTCAATACCTTCAGCCTTCAGTGCCAGCTCCAGCCCGAAATTGGACATGAGAGTGCCAACCACGCCTGCCATTTTTGCACCATTGTCCTTGCGGTCTCGAGCCACCACGAACAGCAGCTGGTCACCATCCACCAGATTGCCCGCATGATCCACCATCAGCAGCCGGTCTGCGTCACCATCCAGCGCCACCCCCAGATCCGCCTTTTCTTCCAGCACTCTGCGCTGCAGAGCCTCAGGGTGTGTGGAGCCGCAATCGCGATTGATATTGAAACCGTCGGGCTGGTTAGCCATTGGCACCACCGTTGCGCCCAGCTCTTCAAACACATCCGGCGCGATGTGGTAGGCCGCACCATTGGCCGTATCAACCACAATTTTCATGCCGCTGAGATCCAGCCCCGGCACAGTGCTTTTGCAAAACTCGATGTAGCGGCCACGGGCGTCATCAATGCGGCGCACCTTGCCGATCTGGTCCGTGGACACCACGGAAATTTCTTCGTCCAGCAGACGCTCAATTTCCAGTTCGATCTCGTCATTGAGCTTGCGGCCATCTGCGCCGAAAAACTTGATACCGTTATCCGTATAGGGGTTATGGGATGCGGAAATAACGATGCCCGCCTGGGCCGACAAGGTACGG
>NZ_LWFX01001110.1:0-3894 GCF_001635175.1 Alcanivorax sp. HI0083
CTACTCATCCCAAAGATTGGTAAGGGTGTAATCGCTGCCCGGCTGTGCCCAGAAACCGCCGTCCACGTAGCGGCGATGCTTGTCCAGTGCGCCGATGGCGTCCATGTCTGCGTCACTGAGTGACAGCTCGGCGGCGGCCAGGTTTTGTTTCAGGCGTTCCGGGTTCACCGATTTGGGGATCACTACGGTGTCGCGGTGCAGGGCCCAGCTGATCAGCACTTGCGCCGGGCTGGCGCCGTGGTGGTCAGCGATTTCGCGGATTACCGGGTCTTCCAGCAGTACCGGTTCGTCCTCGGCTTTCAGGCCGGCGGGGCGATCGAAGGAACCCAGCGGGGAATAGGCGGTGAGGTGAATGCCTTGCTGTTGGCAGAACGCCAGCATCTCCTTCTGTTGCAGATAGGGGTGCAATTCAATCTGGTTCATGGCCGGTTTGTAGCGGGCCTTGCCGATCAGGTCCTGAAGCTTTTTTACGCTGAAATTCGATACACCGATCTGCCGGGTCAGGTTGTTGTCCACCAGCGCTTCCATGGCCGCCCAGGTGGTTTCCACCGGCAGCTCCTTGAGAGACACCATGTCGTCTGCGGATTTTGGGAAGCGCACGCCGGGCTTCAGGGCCACGGGCCAGTGCATCAGGTAAAGGTCCAGGTATTCCAGTTGCAGGTTGCGCAGGGTGGTTTCCAGTGCCGGTTGCACATCCTCCGGCGCATGATCACTGTTCCACAGCTTGGAGGTAATCCACAGCTCTTCGCGGGTTACCGTGCCGGCGGCGAACACATCGTTCAGCGCCTTGCCAATCTCGTCTTCGTTGCCGTAAATATGAGCACAGTCGATATGGCGGTAACCGGCCTCAATGGCGCTTTTCACCGCGTTATAGACTTCGCCGGGTTCGGATTTCCAGGTGCCCAGACCCAGCATGGGCAGGGTGTCGCCATTATCGAAAGTCAGCGTTTTCATGGTTTGCTCCTGTAAAACGTGCGGGTCCCGGTTGGCGCCGGAGCCAAAACGGGAAACGATCTGCCATCCTACTACTGGGACTTTCCCCGGCGCCGTTGGGTTCCTGTCGAATCCTTGCTCGATTCTCCACCGGTGGGCTCTTTTCCTGATTCCTGGCTCCAACGGTTTCCCTGCTTGAGCCGCCCCCGGCATTTCGCTACTGTGGCCGACCGGCGTTGGCCGCCCTCATTATCGGCAGTGCCTTTTCTCACTGCCCCTGCTTTTGGAAAATTCTATGTGGATCAAGAACCTGACTGTCTTTGTGGGCGAAGAAGCCTTCCCCTGTTCCGTGGCCGAACTGGATGAAATTCTGGACCAGAACCGCTGCCAGCCCTGTGGTTCGCAAACCGAGCGTACCGAAGGCTTTGTGCCGCCGCTCAAGGGGCAGGACCCCATGGCCTACGCGGTGGACGGGTTTATTTTTTGCACTTATCAGGAAACCGCCCGCCTGTTGCCCGGGCCGGTGATCAAGGAGCTGCTGGATGAAAAAGTGGAGCACATCCAGCAGGAAGAAGGTCGCAAGGTAGGGCGTAAGGAAAAGGCGGATCTGAAAGAGCAGATTACCTTTGAGCTGATGCCTCGGGCGTTTACCCGCTCGCGCCGCACTTCCCTGCTGATCGATACCGAACGCAAGCGGGTGATGGTGGATTCTTCCTCCGCCAGTCGCGGTGAAGAAGTGATCGCCTGCCTGCGTAAAGCCATCGGCTCCCTGCCGGTGGCGTACCCGGCGCCGAACTCTGCCCCCTACACCAGTTTCAGTAACTGGCTGCGGGATACCAAGCTGTTGCCGGAAGGCTTCACCCTGGGTGACCGCTGCGAACTGAAGGGCGTCAAGGACGAAGGCGCTGCGGTGAAGTTCACCGCCGTGGATCTGGGCCAGGAAGAAATTCTCGCGCACCTGGAAACCGGCATGGTCGCCACCCGCATCAATCTGGCGTGGCAGGATTCCCTAGAACTGGATATCAATGAAAAGCTGGAGATCAAGCGCATCAAGCCGCTGGATCTGTTGCAGGAAAATATTGATGCGCTGGATGCAGACGATGCGGTAGCAGAGCTGCAGGCGCGCATCAGTTTGCAGGGCACCGTGCTGCGCGAAGCGCTGGATAGCCTGTACGGCTATTTTGAGGTTTAAAAGAAACGCATCACGCTGCATGCATCAAGCAACACTCATCGCGTAAGAATGCGAAGAAAGTGATCTTGTTCAGTAACGCCGTACCCGCGCTAAAGGTTTTGCGCGGGCACGGTCTTTCAATTCCCAAGAGGGTTAGCCCGCGTTGTTGCGTGGTGCGTCAGGCGTGAGGCATCTTGCGCTAGTCATTAATGTCTTCATCGTCTTTCTGGTCCTTGTCCATCTTCACCGGTGAGTTCTTGTCGCACTGCGGTGAATGCTGGAAGGTCTGGGTCACGTCCAGATAACCAAGGTGGGAAATGGTACGGCGGCCCAGCAGGATCGGGTAGATCATGTCCGAGCGGTCGTTCAGGGTGAACTGCTCTTCGTACACCGTATTGCCCATGCACACTTTCATCAGCACCACCGGGCGACGTTCCGTGCCACCGGCACCGCGAATCAGCACCTTGCGGTAACGGGGCTTCTCGAAGGTCTTTTCCACTTTTTTACCGGTGGCTTCGTCCACCACATCCACGGTAAAGCGAACCCAGTCCTCCCCATCTTTTTCGAACACCTCTACGTCGGTGGCATGGAGGGAAGAGGTAAGCGCGCCGCTGTCCAGCTTGGTTTTCAATTCCACCCCCCAGGGCACCAAAGTGGATTTTTCCACCCAGCCAAACACCTTGGGGCTGTCCGGTGATTTCGCCATGGCCATGCCGGTGCTGCTCAGCAGTGACGCAGTAATGAAAGCGATGAGTCCTTTTTTCATGGGCGCTCCTTGATCGTGAAAGCCTTGTGCGTAAAACGGTGGGTGCCGGAACACCCTGTTGGCAGGGTATGACTGTAATCGCCGCTGACCGTTCCCTGGCAAATCATTGACTCTCTGGCTGCCAGCGATCGCCAGCCAGCCATCCCGACCCCTCTTTTACAGGTTACCATTGTTCCATAATGCGCCGTTGCTCAAGGCGCCTGAAAAAGGCCGGAGGGCCAGAGATGACACCAATTATCGCACCACCATCAATCAAGCTGCTGCTGGGTGAAAGCCGCGCCGCGTGGGCCTATGGGCGCTACCTGTTGCGGGGGCTGGGGCACCGGCAATTGCCGCCGGGGAAAGGGCAGCCGGTGCTGGTTTTGCCCGGTTTTGGCGCCAGTGACGTGAGCACACGGCCACTGCGCAAGGCCTTGTCCCGGTTGGGGTATAACGTTTACGGCTGGGCCCAGGGCACCAATACGGGCATCAACAGCAAACGTAAAAACCTGTTAGTTACCCATCTGCAGGCGATCAACACGCGCCACGGGCAACCGGTGGCGCTGGTGGGCTGGAGCCTGGGCGGGGTGTTTGCCCGGGAATTGGCGCGGGCCTTTCCCGATCAGGTGAGTCAGGTGTTTACCCTGGGCAGCCCCATCAATGGCGACCCGGAGGCCAACAACGTCTCCACGCTTTTCAATCTGTTCAACCCGAACCGCCCACCAGCGGACCGGGAGGCCTTTAATCAGCGCATCGCCGCGCCGCCGGTGCCCTGTACCGCCATTTTCACCCGGCAAGACGGTATCGTGGCCTGGCAATGCAGCCAGGAAGAAGAAGGCCCGCTGACAGAGAATGTGGAAGTGCAGGGCACCCACGTGGGCCTGCCCTGGAACCCCCAGGTGCTGGCGGTCATTGCCGAGCGCCTGGCGCGAAGCCCATTACCGGGAGATCTGCCATGAGCGCACTACAGCCCGGCCGCTATCGGCACTTCAAGGGCAACGAATACCAGGTGATCGGCCTGGCCACCCATTCCGAAACTGGCGAA
>NZ_LWFX01001111.1:0-5554 GCF_001635175.1 Alcanivorax sp. HI0083
TTCCGGACCATGTACATGGCCGTGCTCTTTTTCTTCGGCGGATGCTTCGCGCACGTCGGTCACTTCCACGGCGAAGTTCAGGGTTTCCCCTGCCAGCGGGTGGTTGCCATCGACAGTCACTTCATCGCCTTCAACGGCGGTGATGGTGAAGATACGCTGGCCGGCTTCGGTCTGCGCCTGGAACTGCATGCCCGGCTGCAGGTTGTCTTCGTTGCCTTCAAAAGCGGTTTTCGGCACTTGCTGAATCAGCTGCTCGTGACGCTCGCCGTAGCCTTCTTCCGGAGTCACGGTGACGTCCAGCTTGTCGCCCGCGGCCTTGCCGACCAGAGCGTTTTCCAGGCCCGGAATGATGTTGCCGGCGCCGTGCAGGTACGCCAGGGGCTCGCCACGCTCGACGGAAGAATCGATGGTTTCACCGGCGTTGTTGGTCAGGGTGTAGTGGATGGACACTACGGCATTTTCAGAAATTTGCATGGAAACCCTTTAGGGGTAGATGAATTCGGAATAAGAGGCGTGGCGGCCATGACGTTTTTCATGTCCTGACCGCGCCCTGTATTCAGGTCGGCGAACATTCTAACAAGACCGGCAAGGGCCTGACCAACCGGAGCCGGGCTGGCCCGACAGGCGTAAGGGGGGGCAGATTGCCCAGGTTGGCCCCGCATTTGCTACAGTACCGGCATGAATGCTGATGCTTCCACTGACAATCCGCTACTGCAGGACCGCTTCGGGCGCACCATTGATTACGTGCGCTTGTCGGTGACGGACCGCTGCGATTTCCGCTGTGTGTACTGCATGGCGGAGGATATGACCTTTGTTCCCCGCGCCCAGGTGCTGACCCTGGAAGAGATGGGGCGGCTGGCGCGGGTGCTGGTGCAGTTGGGGGTAAAGCGCATTCGCCTGACCGGGGGAGAGCCCCTGGTGCGCCGGGATGTGGCGCGGTTGGTGCGCGATATTGGTGCCATTGACGGCCTGCGTGAACTGAATATGACCACCAATGGGGCTGGCTTGCCCCGCCACGCGCAGGCGTTGAAGGCAGCGGGGGTGGATCGGCTCAATATCAGCCTGGATTCGCTGGACCCGGAGCGTTTCCGGGCTCTGACCCGTACCGGCGATCTGCAGCAGGTGATTGCCGGAATCGATGCGGCACGGGCCGCCGGCTTTGAGCGGATCAAGCTCAACAGTGTGATCATGCGCGGCCGCAACCAGGATGAAGTGCCGGCACTGGTGGATTTCGCCCTGGCGCGGGGGCTGGATATCGCTTTCATTGAGGAAATGCCCCTCGGGCAGATCACCGAGCACGACCGGGAATTGGCGTTCGTGTCTTCGGCGGAGCTGCGCGAACAGCTGTCAGCACGACTGGGGCTGGTGCCGCTGGCAGAAAAAACCGGGGGGCCATCGCGCTATTGGCAGGTGCCGGGCAGTGGCAGCCGCATCGGCTTTATTTCGCCTCATTCACAAAACTTTTGCCATTTGTGTAATCGGGTGCGGATCACCGCCGAGGGGCGTATGCTTTTGTGCCTGGGCCATGAGCACAGCGTGGATCTGCGCGCGGTGCTGCGCGCCCACCCGGATGACGATACCCCCCTTCGCGAAGCCATTGTGGATGCCATGGCCATCAAGCCCGAGCGCCACGACTTCAACCTGGAGCCGGGTGAGCAATTGGTACGATTCATGAATATGACCGGTGGTTAAGGCGGCGTGTTAGCGTGCCGCGTGTAGCATGATTGGGTAAAAAAGCGAGAGACCATGAAATCCCTACCTGAACTGTTTTCCAACAATGAAAAATGGCGCCACGAAATTGAAGAGCGCCACCCCGGCTTCTTCAAGGCGCTGGGTGAACAGCAGAACCCGGAATATCTGTGGATCGGTTGTGCCGATTCCCGGGTGCCAGCCAACGAAGTGGTAGGCATGATGCCCGGCGAGCTGTTTGTTCACCGCAATGTGGCCAACCTGGTCAACCATACCGACCTGAACCTGCTGTCGGTGCTGCAGTTTGCCGTGGATGTATTGAAGGTGAAGCACATCATGGTGGTGGGCCATTACGGTTGTGGCGGCATCAAGGCGGCCATGGAAGATGTGCCCCATGGCCTGATCGACAACTGGTTGCGGCAGGTGCGCGAACTGTACCTGCGCAATCGCAAGAACCTGGCCGAGCTGCCCGATGAGGCAGCGCGAGTGGACAAGATGTGTGAGCTGAATGTGGCCCGCCAGGTAATCAATGTGTCCAACACCACTGTGGTTCAGGAAGCCTGGCGTCGCGATCAGCCGTTGACCATTCACGGCTGGATTTACGGTATCGGTGATGGTCACCTGCGGGACCTGGATATCCAGATTCAGAATAATGGCGAGCTGCGCAGCCTGGAAACGGACGAGTACGACAACTGCTCCGGTTAGGTGAGTGCCCTTGGTCGCTGTAACGAAATGATCAAGGGCACGGTTACCGTTGACGATGGTTTTCAGTGATGATGGCCTGCACCGCCGTGCCCCTGGCCGGCGGGTGCTGTGCCTGAGTCGTCCAGTAGTGCCTGCCAATCGTTTTCGCTCAGTGAGGGCAGGGCGCTGAGTAACGCCACCATGTCCCACAGGCTTTGCTCGTCGTGGCTTTTTCCCCAAGCGGGCATGCCGCTCATTTTGATGCCGTGCTTGATGACCCAATAGGCGCCTTTCGGATCATGAATCCCGTGTTCCGCCAATGCTGGCGGTTGCGGATACATGCCTTCACGCAGTTCGCTCTCCTCGATTCCCGGCGCCAGGTGGCAGCCCACGCACATGGCCTGGTAGTGCTCTGCGCCCCGACCAATTCGTTGCGGATCATCCAGGTCGTTGGGCACCGGAATATGTTTTGCTCGCAGGTCAATGGAGCGGTGGCGAGCGGTACCGATGATTTTCTCGGTCACGCTCCAGTGCGGTTCGTCGGCCGCAAAATTGTAGCTGCCTGTGGCAATGACGATGCCGATGATGGCGGTGGCAAGCAGCGCGATAACGAGCAGAGTGCTAACGGTTTTCATCGTGTTCTCCCTGACAATGAAAGAATTGGTGGATGCGCCGGCCATGGCGGCCGGGCACATCCGTGGCAAGATCAGAACCAGAAACGGATGCCGGCAACAACGGTGCCTTCTTCCGTTTTTCCGCCGGCTGCCCGAGTCATGTCCGCCGTGTCGCCGTACTGTTTTTCCCAGTTGACCCCGATATAGGGCGCAATTTCCCGGCGGATTTCATAGCGCAGGCGCAGGCCGGCTTCCAGGCTTACAAGCCCGTCGCCGATGCCCAGTTCCGGGTCGTCCTTGCCATAGAGGTTGGCTTCGATCTCCGGAACCAGTATCCACTTTTGCGTCAGGAGCAACTCGTATTCGGCTTCCAGGCGCAGGTTGGTCAGGCCCTCTTCGCCGATAAACAGGTTGGCGTCCACTTCGAAGAGGTAGGGCGCGACGCCCTGAACACCGATGCTGGCCCAGTCCCGGTTGGGATCGTCCGGTTGCCAGTCTCGTCGCACGCCCAGCTGCCAGTCCCAGAAGGGAGCAAAGGCCCGGTTCCAGGCAAGGCGGGTTTCTGCTGCCTCGGTACTGGCGTCCTCACCGTCGTGCTCCGGATCCATTAACCGTTCGCCTTCGGTGCTGAAGTACAGCTTGTTCAGGTCGCCGCCATGCCAGCCGCTGGCTTCCCAGGCCATGACGGTGCCTTCATCGCTGTCACGGGCTTCCAGCTGGTCGACGATGACACGGGTAAAACGCGGTTCGTTTTTATTCATGGCGAGGGCTGGCGAGGTGGCCGCCAGTGTGATGCTGCCTGCCAGGAGCGTCATCAATGTTTTCATGAGCGGTGCCCTCCATGATCTTTGTCATGTGTGTCGTGCATGCCCTGTGTCTGTGTATCTGGCATGGAAGGGGTGGTGCTGCCATCAACGACGCGCACTTCCCGGAACATGCCTGCCTCCATGTGATAGAGCAGATGGCAGTGATAGGCCCAGCGACCGAGGGCATCGGCGCGCACCAGATAGCTGAGTTTTTCGCCGGGTTTGACGGTGATGGTGTGCTTGCGCAGCAGTTTCCCGTTACCCAGTTCCAGATCACTCCATAGGCCGTGCAAGTGAATGGGGTGGGTCATCATGGTGTCGTTCACCAGGGTGATGCGAACCCGCTCGTGGTGGAACAGCTCCAGCGGTACGGAATCGGCAAACTTGATGCCGTTAAAACTCCACATGTACCGGTCCATGTTGCCGGTCAGATGCAGCACGATTTCCCGGTCCGCTTGCAGGCTGTCGATGGGGTTGTCGGGAGTGCTGCCGAGGGTTTCCATGTCGGCGTAGGTGAGCACTTTCCAGGGCCGGTCACGCAGGCCAATGCCGGGGTCGGCCAGCATGTCGCCGGGCGCCATGGCGCGCATGTCGACGCCGGGGCCAAATTCACTGGCAGGATGTTCGATGGCGCTGTCGCGTGGCGGCAGGTCCGGGTTGTTGCTGTCCACGGCAAAGGGAACCGGGCGGGCAGGGGATGTGCCGTGGTGTTTCATATCCCCCATTTTCATGCCGTCATGGTCCATGGCGCCATGACTCATGGATTGATGACCCGAAGCTTGATGGTCCATAGCGCCCATGCCCATTTCGGTGTGGCCCAGTGGCGGGGGCGCGTCCATGTCAGGCACCGCAGCGGAGAGGGCGGCATCCGGTGTTAGCGTGCCGCGTACGAAGCCGCTGCGGTCGATGCTCTGGGCGAACAGGGTGTAGGCCTGATCGGCTTTCGGGGCCACGATCACATCCAGGGTTTCTGCCACGCCCAGTCGGCATTCATGGAAATCCACCGGGTTTACCGGTTGGCCGTCCATGGCGACCACGGTCATGTCGAGGCCGGGAATGCGAATGTCGAAGAAGGTCATGGCGCTGGCGTTGATGAAGCGCAGGCGGATGCGTTCGCCGGGTTTGAATCGGCAGGTCCAGTTGTTGGCGGGGCTTTGCCCGTTCATCAGGTAGGTATAGGTGTAGCCGGTCACGTCCGCCAGGTCGCTCTGGCTCATGCGCATGCTGTTCCACATTTGCCGGTCCTTGAGCGTTTCGATCACCCCTTTGTTGCGGAAATCACTCAGCGTGTCGAATACGGTGCGCTCATTGAAATTGTAGTAATGGCTGAGTTTTTTCAGTGTGGCGTAAATATGCTGAGGATCTTCATCGCTCCAGTCAGAGAGCAGAATCACTTCGTCACGGTCCGCGTGATAACGCGCTTCGGTGTGTGTGGTCGCCTCGCGAGGGTCAATCACGATGGCGCCATAAATTCCGGTTTGTTCCTGAAAGCCGGAATGGCTGTGATACCAGTAGGTGCCACTTTGTTTTACGGTAAAGCGATAGGTAAAGGTTTCGCCGGGGGCGATGCCATCGAAGGACAACCCCGGCACGCCGTCCATCTGGAAGGGCAGCAGAATGCCGTGCCAGTGTATGGAACTGGTTTCAGGCAACAGGTTGGTCACCTTGAGGGTGATGGTGTCACCTTCTTTCCAGCGCAGGGTCGGGCCGGGAATGCCGCCATTAATGGTGGTGGCCGGGCGGGTCTTACCGGTGATATTG
>NZ_LWFX01001112.1:0-7292 GCF_001635175.1 Alcanivorax sp. HI0083
CCAGGTAGCTGACCAGATCAAGGCGGCCGGCGGCAAGGCCCACCCCTATGTGCTGGATGTGAGCAAGATTGCCTCCATTGCCAAATTCCGGGACAAACTGCATGAGGAAGTCGGCCCCATCACCGGCCTGATCAACAACGCCGGTGTCGTCTTTGGTGGCGAGTTCGAGCAGGTATCGCTGGAGCAGCATCTGAACACCTTCCGCATCAACACCGAAGGCTTGATGGCCACCAGCCATGCTTTTATTGAAGACCTGATCCAGGCGAAAGAAGGCTATCTGGTCAATATCGCCAGCGCCTCCGCCTTTGTGGGCCTGCCCTATGGCAGCACCTATGCCGCCAGCAAATGGGCTGTAGTCGGTTTCTCTGAGTCCATCCGCCTGGAACTGGATGTACGCAAAATCAAACATGTGCACGTGACCACCGTCTGCCCAAGCTACATTTCCACCGGCATGTTCGATGGCGTGAAGACACCCATGTTTACCCCCATGCTCACCCCCGAGAAAGTGGTCAACAGCATCATCAGGGGCATGCAGAAAAAAGACAGCTTCGTTATCGAGCCGCCCATCGCCAAATCCACGGAACTGCTCAAGGCCGTCCTCCCCCAGGGGGTTTGGGACGAAGTGGCTCTGCGCATCGGCGTCTCCACTTCCATGTATAGCTGGAAGGGGAAAAAATAGCTGCGAGCTACGAGCTTTGAGCTGTGAGGAAAACCCTTTCTACAGAGTTGCTGTGGGAACTTGTCTAGAGGTGCGATCGGACCCGCTGTGGGAACGTAACGCAGCGGAGTAACGCACGTAGTGCGGCCCCGAAGGGGTGAGCGCAGCGAATAACTTGCCTGCAAGCGATCCGAGCCTCGGCGAGGAAAATTGGTTCGCGTTGCGAGTTTCGAAAGGCAGAACCTCAAACCTCGTGTCTGACCGCCGGTTTTAGGTTTTCAAAACTCGGTACTCGAAACCCGCTTCTGGAATCCTTACCTCGCCAAGGCTCGGATCGCGCCTCAAGCGGCGCTCCTACAGCGGCTTCGTTGTGTTGTTGGTTTTCCTCTCAGCTCGTGGCTAGCAGCTCGCAGCTCAATCCGCCGTGAACGCCTATTCACCCTAACGCCAGCAGCCCCGCGCCTTGGCAGTCAATGCCTTCCCCCTTGAATTGCCTAACAATGCCCGCCCTGTTGCGCTGTCCGTTTCTGACAGTTAATCCGTTTTTTCAAGGGTGATTGCTATGCCGACCTACAAGGCCCCCGTGCGCGATATGCGCTTCTTGATGAACGAAGTCTTCGATTTCGAGAGTCACTACAAAACGCTGCCCAATGGTGAAGACGCTACCCCTGACATGGTGGAAGCCATTGTCGGTGAAATGGCCAAGCTGTGTGAGAACACCATTGCGCCTCTTTACCAGAGTGGCGACGAGGAAGGCTGCAAGCTGGAAGACGGCGTAGTCACCACCCCGAAAGGGTACAAGGAAGCCTACAACGAATTCGTGGCCGGTGGCTGGCAGGGTCTCAGCCACCCGGTGGAAGTGGGCGGCCAGGGCCTGCCCATGTCACTGGGCCTGATCAAACAGGAAATGATGGCGACGGCCAACTGGTCCTTCTCCATGTACCCGGGCCTGTCTTTGGGCGCCATGAACACCATCCAGATGCATGGCTCCGACGAACAGAAGCAGGATTACCTGGTACCGCTCACCGAGGGCTCCTGGGGCGGCACCATGTGCCTGACCGAACCGCAGTGCGGCACCGACCTGGGCCAGGTAAAAACCAAGGCCGAGCCGCAGAAAGACGGTTCCTACAAAATCTCCGGCACCAAGATCTTTATCTCTTCCGGTGACCATGACCTGACCGAAAACATTGTCCACATCGTGCTGGCCCGCCTGCCCGATGCGCCGAAAGGCACCAAGGGGATTTCCCTGTTCATCGTGCCCAAGTACCTGCCGGGCAAGATCGGTGAAGACAACGGCGTGAACTGTGGTTCCCTGGAAAAGAAAATGGGCATCAAGGCCTCCGCCACCTGCGTGATCAACTTCGATGAAGCCACCGGCTTTTTGATCGGCCCGGAGCATGGTGGCCTGGAGTGCATGTTCACCTTCATGAACAGCGCCCGTATCGGTACAGCCATGCAGGGTGTTGCCCACGCGGAACTGTCTTACCAGGGCGCCCTGCCTTACGCCAAAGAGCGCAAGTCCATGCGTGCCCTGTCTGGCAAGAAAGAGCCGGATGCCATCGCCGACAGCCTGATCCACCACGGTGACGTGCGCCGCATGCTGCTCAAGCAGAAGGCCATCGCTGAAGGCGGCCGCGCCATGATCTATTACGCCGCCCAGTACGCGGACAACATGATCGCCGGCATGCTCGAAGACGACATGAAGAAATACGAGCACTGGGACAGCGAGCTGGGCTTCCTGACGCCGATCCTGAAAGGGTTCCTGACCGAGAAAGGTCTGGAAGCCGCCAACGACGGCATGCAGGTATTCGGTGGCCACGGCTACATCAAAGAACACGGCATGGAACAGATCGCCCGTGACGCGCGCATCTCCACCCTGTACGAAGGCACCACCGGCATCCAGGCGCTGGACCTGCTGGGCCGCAAGGTTCTGCTGTCCTCCCGCGGCAAATGTGTGCGCGAATTCTCCAAGAAACTGGTGGATTTCGGCACCAAGAACCTGCGTGACCCCAAGCTGCGTCCGTTCGCCTGGAAGCTGCTGAAAATTGCCGCCGAGTGGAACTACCTGACCACCCGCATCATGCTGGTGGCCGCGAAAGATCGTGACATGGTTTCCACCGCCAGCTACGACTTCCTGATGTACAGCGGCTACGCCATGATGGCGTACTTCTGGGCACTACAGGCTGGCGTGGCCAACGACAAGCTGGAAAACGGTGGCAACGAGCCGGCGGAATTCTACAAGGCCAAACTGGCCACCGCAGAATTCTACTTCGACCGCATGCTGCCCAGCGCCAAGGGCCATGCCGAAGCGGCACTGAAGCCCACCAAGAGCACCATGCAAATGAGCGCAGAAGACTTCTCGTTCGATTACGAGTAACCGTCCTCCGTTCATGAAAAAGGTGGCCCCATAGCCACTGCTGTCGCACCGTTGGCAGCCTCATAAAGCGAACCTCATTTGAGGTTCGCTTTTTTTGTGCTTGTCAGGCTCTGACGGCCGGAAAGCTGACACATGGCCATGCCAATGAATGGATCCCAGCGCGTGACGGATATCAGTTTTTGGCCGTGATGATGCTTTTTGGCCAGCCTCTCAAAATCATGTCTCGAAACCGGTTTGAGCAGCTGGAGAATTGTAACCAGTTCGGTTCAGGCTTTTTCATTTGCCCCTAAACTGTGGGACAGCAGTGGGATTCGGCCGCGTTTTTTATTGCCTGACTGTTCGCCCTGCCCGACGGCCCCGGGCAATCCCTTTCCTTTTCTCTCTCCCCCATCTTGGGTATGCGCTTGGCGCCATCCAGCTGCTACATTAACCATCGTTCTATCGGGGTTTTACATCATCGAATTAATGATCGGGGAAGGTCATGACCATCTTGAAACCATTGCTGACCACAACGGTGGCTTGCATTCTGGCCGGCTGTGCCGCTCATCAACCCGGGCGCTCGTTTCACAGTGATACGCTGGCTCAACTCAAAGCGGCTCAGAACGCCCTGTATGCCGAGGTCGTCGATCCTGTGGATCAGTGGCCCGAACAAACGCAGCGAGATATCAGCGCTTTGCAATCCGATTTTGCCACCCGCTACCAGCAGGATTTCCCGGTCGGTGAAGTCTATGCGGATTTTCACACCCTGGATGAGTGCCGCTTGCCGCAGGAACGGGCCCTGGAGATTGCCGGTCTGAGCCCCGACATGGTTAACCCGGTGAGCAAAAGCGCTACCATTAAAAGCTTGTCCACCGTTGACTATGAACAGATTAGCGTTCGCTCAACCCAGGCCGGCTGCAACGCGCTAGCGTCCGTCAAGATGCATATTGTCCCCAATATGGTGGTGGAGCTGAAGCAATTGCCCGACACCTTCAAACATCCGGTTTATATGCATGCGGTTTACACCAACCACATCAAGAACCAGGTGAACATCAATGGCAGCTGGAAAAAAAGCGACTTGGGAAAATCGCGCATAACCGTAAAGCGATATCGTCGTGAGAGCGGGCTAACGGATTTCCCCATTATCAAAACCACCTGGCAAAAAACCGATAGCCTCAAACAAGGCGATGTCGACACCTCCCGGTTTATCGATAAACCCATGTACGTCGCTCACTATATTGCCTCTGCGGACCAGGCTCCGTACCAGGCCATCACGTTAATTCGCCAAACCATCACCAATAAAACCGGCAACACCATCAGCATGCGCTGGCAAGACGGTGGCCATTCCATGAACCGCACCTGGACGCATAGTGGCACCGTTCTTGGCCAGAAAGATGGTGTCCAGCACGGCGTTTTCATCGTTGTCAGCTATGCCGGTGTGCAAAGTATCTACTGTAAAGACATGGGCCAATCGATGAACTATTTCAGAATTGAAAATACCTACGATTGCGTAAGCGCCGCAGAAAGTGACATGGGCCAGGCGGGTGTTTATATGGATCCCTTGTTGAAAATTCGTAGCGGTTTCTCTGCTCCCGCCGTCGCCAAACCCAGCGCCCCCGCCCAGCCAACAGCCCCGTCTCCAGTAGCGGACTCTGCCTCCGATTCCATGGCTAGCGCCACATCGGAATGCGCCAAAGCCTATGCCGCCAAAGAAGCCTGTGGCCGTATTCCCGGCGACCCCTTTGGTATTGCAACCAAACTGTGCATCAGCGCCGCCAAGAAAAAATTCGGCGGGCTCAACTGTCCGATCCCGCTTTAGCCTGCCTCGCCTTTATACAAGACCAACGGCCAACAGGCCGTTGATCATCCATCCCTGTTAATCCCCCAGCGTATTCTGGCGGTACCACCGGCATACCCCATATAGGCGATGCGACCACCGCGTGCTGAGCCGTACCCTAGCCAGGTTGATCACTTATTCCTTTCAGCCTCGCGGTACATCATGAGAAAGATCCTTGTCTGTTTTTGGTTGGCACAACCGCTTCTGGTTTCGTCCACTCTGGCGGAATGGGGAGACTACCAGCGTTTTACTGCGGTGGAGGGCATCGTGATGTACGTCCGTTATAACAATCACAAGCACTGTACGGATGTGGCCTGGAAGGCGGAAAATACCAGCGGGATGACGGTATTGCCCTCCATTGCCGAAAGGCAGTACACCTGCCGAAGCGGCCATGTGCACAGCAGTGACCGCACCGAGGCTGTGCCTCTGGGCCCGGGTGATCATTCTCCCCCTCAACGTGACCACTGCGTGTGTGAAGGGGAAGGGGGCGTCATGCAAACCCATGCCACGCTAAGTGTACGTACACCGTAAGTTGCCACCCCGTCGATCTGCGGCGCCCACTGGCTGACCGCAATGCTTCTTTTTCCGGCACAAAAAAAGCGGCCCCCTTTCGGGGGCCGCCTCTTAAAGACTTGCCTTGAATCTATCGAGACTTAGTTGTTCTCGAACTGACCCATGGTGTTGTCTTTACCGCCAGCTTTCAGTGCTGCTTCGCCAGAGAAGTACTCTTTGTGGTCATCACCGATGTTGGAACCGGCCATGTCCTGGTGCTTCACAGTAGCGATACCCTGACGGATTTCCTTACGCTGAACGCCTGCAACGTAGGCCAGCATGCCTTCGTCACCGAAGTAGCCTTTAGCCAGGTTGTCGGTGGACAGAGCCACAGTGTGGTAAGTCGGCAGAGTGATCAGGTGGTGGAAGATACCTGCTTCACGGGCCGCGTCACGCTGGAAGTTCTTGGTCCACTCGTCAGCCAGCTCAGCCAGCTCGGTGCCATCGTAGTCGGCGCTCATCAGACGATCGCGATCGTAGGCGGATACGTCTTTACCTTCTTTCTCCCAAGCATCGAATACCTGCTGACGGAAGTTCAGGGTCCAGTTGAAGGACGGGCTGTTGTTGTAAACCAGCTTGGCGTCCGGCACCACTTCGCGGATACGGTTAACCATTTCTGCGATCTGGCCAACGTGGGGCTTCTCGGTTTCGATCCACAGCAGGTCAGCGCCGTTCTGCAGGCTGGTGATACAGTCCAGAACAACACGGTCGATACCGGAACCGGCTTTGAACTGGAACAGGCCGGAAGCCAGACGCTTCGGCTTGAGCAGCTTGCCATTGGACTTGATCACAACGTCGCCGTTGTTGATGTCGGCAGCAGACTCGATCACGTCACCGTCCAGGAACGCGTTGTACTGGTCACCCAGATCGCCCGGCTCGTTGGTTACAGCGATTTGCTTGGTCAGGCCAGCGCCCAGGGAGTCGGTACGGGCAACGATCACACCGTCGTCAACACCCAGCTCCAGGAACGCGTAACGTACCGCGTTGATCTTGGCCAGGAAGTCGGCGTGAGGAACGGTTACTTTACCGTCCTGGTGACCACACTGCTTCTCGTCAGAAACCTGGTTTTCGATCTGGATACAGCAAGCGCCAGCTTCGATCAGCTGCTTGGCCATCAGGTAGGTGGCTTCCGGGTTACCGAAGCCCGCATCGATGTCAGCAATGATCGGCACAACGTGAGTTTCGAAGTTGTCGATCTGACCGATGATTTCTTTCTGCTTGGCTTCGTCGCCAGCTTCTTTGGCGTCGTCCAGAGCACGGAACAGGTGGTTCAGTTCCCAGGCATCAGCCTGCTTCAGGAAGGTGTACAGCTCACGGATCAGGTCAGCGACAACAGTCTTCTCGTGCATGGACTGGTCAGGCAGCGGACCGAACTCGGAACGCAGCGCAGCAACCATCCAGCCGGACAGGTACAGGTAACGACCTTTGGTGCTACCGAAGTGCTTCTTGATGGAGATCATTTTCTGCTGGCCAACAAAACCGTGCCAGCAACCCAGAGACTGGGTGTACTTGGAAGTGTCAGCGTCATAGGCCGCCATGTCTTCACGCATGATCTTGGCGTTGTACTTGGCGATGTCCAGATGCGTGTTGAAACGGTTTTGCAGACGCATGCGAACCGCAGATTCCGGGTTGATATCTTTCCAGGTGCTTTGTGCACCAACCACGGAGCCCAGTGCTTCGATGTCTTTGGTGTATGACATGGTGAACCTCTGAATATGAAATTGGTTTATCGACGCCGGAGAGGGGCAACCCTGCTCATGTCGTTTCATGCCGGTCTACCGATGCCGCGCATTCTAGTGCCCCCCAACACATAAACATAATCAATATGATCTATATTCGGTATTCACAATATGAATGACATGATATTGCCGCGTCGATGGAAAGTGTGG
>NZ_LWFX01001113.1:0-4608 GCF_001635175.1 Alcanivorax sp. HI0083
GTGTTGAGGTGGGTGCGATAAACGCCCTGCTCCTGGGCTTCGTTGGTAATGGCATCGAGTAGCCAGGCGGCCCGCTCGGGACCTTCCCGCTCGACCACGGATTCCAGGGCTTCGAGCCATTCCCGGGTTTCTGCGGGATCAACGTCGTCAAAAAAACTGCGTTTTTGCATGGGCTTGCGTCCTTTTTCGCGTTGCCATGCGCCGCCGCAGGATCACTGCAGCGGCGCTGAAAGAGGCCCAAGGGTGACTGGGCTTGAGACCTGAAGTCTCACGACACCGGTGGCTGGGGCATATCTGCCGATACCCCGGTGTTCGTTAATACTAGCGCCGTAGACCGGTTGGCGGTCAAGCTGGCCAGTGACGAAAAGAATCAGCCAGCACAGTATGTTGGCCATTTTTTCGGTTATTTCGCTATCGTGAACCCGATGCAGGAAAACCGGAATGCGACCAAGGTCGGTTCTATAGAAACGCTACTCACTCCAGCACGTTCACATTCACAGCAACATGATCCACAACGCGGCCATAATCAGCCAGATGGCCACACAGCGAAGCAGCAGGCCCTGCAATTCTTCCAGCTGGTCCATTGCCATATTCAGTGTGGCAGGGCGAGCCTCGCCGCCTTCTTCCTGTGCCACGTTAGCCACTGACAGCAGAAGTGAGTCAGAAGGTTGCAATTGCCACCAACTGCCGCGCATCCGGTTCATCACGGCGCTGAAATCGCCTGCCAATGCCATGCTGATAATCAACAGTTGCCGGGCGGGAAGAGTCAGCCAGTCATCCAGTGCGTGCTGCCAACCCAAGGTCTCTGATTCGCTACAGTGACGCCGCTGACGCTGCAGCCAGGCATGGTTCATGACCACCAGAAACGCCGCGCCGAACCCCAGCAACACCAGCCAGAAAATCGCCACAAACAAGCGTTCTTCCCGCGCCAGAATCTGCTCACTCAGTTGCTGGTGGTAGGCCGGGTCACCGGGCACGCCGTTAACGGAAAATTCGTCCGTGGCCAGGGCAGCAAACCCGTCCGGGTCATTCATGCGGCCGCGTACCAGCAACTCATCCACATGGCGAAACTCGCTGTGACTGCCCAGCAACCACAAGAGCAGCAATGTGCCCAGACCCAGCACCAATAACTGGCCCCAGAAACCGGACAACCAGCATGCGCCCCAGGCAATCAACACTGCAGGCAGCAGCACAGCCACCCACCACACCCGGCTTGGCTGGCCGATGCGGCTACCGCAGCGTTGCAACCAGCGCTGGTGACGTTCCTCACCGGCCAGCAGAGGCGACCAACCGGCGTCCATCCGGCGTAGCCCCATCACCACGATCAGAACAATAAACTTCATGCCGTTTGCTCCTTGAAATCCGCCAGCTGCTGGCGATAACGCAGCCAGTCAAACGCGGGCCCGGGATCGGTTTTTCTTCCCGGTGCAATATGTTCATGGCCGGTAATGCGGGCATCGGTAATCGCAGGATAGTGATGCTGCAAAAGCTGCGTCAGCGCAGCCAGCGTAGCGTACTGGGCGTTTTCGTAGGGGATGTTATCGGCCCCTTCCAGTTCGATACCGAGGGAGAAATCGTTGCAGTTTTCCCGCCCCTGAAACGTGGAGACGCCGGCATGCCAGGCTCGCTTATCGCACGGCACAAACTGTAGCAGGCCCCCGTCACGACGAATCAGAAAGTGGGACGACACCGTCAATTGGTGGATGGTTTCAAAATAGGGGTGATCCGCCGGGTTCAGGCCGTTTTGAAAAAACGCTTCGATATGGCCGCCGCCAAACTGGCTCGGCGGCAAACTGATGTTATGGATCACCAGCAACGAGATATCAGCCGGATCAGGGCGTTCATTAAAATTGGGGGATGGGCACCATTGCGCCTGATCGACACGATGTCCGGAAAGGGTAAGCACCCGCGCAAGCTCCCTAGAATCTGTTCATGATCTATACGCAACCGCGCCGGAGTCAATTTTTTCGCCAGGTCGTGATTGCGATTCTTTCGTGTAGTCATTCTACATAAATAAGCGCAATCGCGGGCTGGCGGCCTCTTTTCCTTAAAGAAAGGGGCCCGGCCCTTCGGGTTACCGCTAAAAATGGTGCCGTGCTGTGTTGCAGACCTTGAACTTGACCCGTCAGGCCCTGCGGTCCGCGCCTTGCCTGCCACCATTTTTAGCAGCAACGCGGCTGCGTATAGATCATCAACAGGTTCTTATGCCTGCGCCGGGATGAATACGGCAGGGGTTAGTGTTGCACGTTACCCTGCATGCGACGCAGATCGCCAATAACTGCTTCCAGAGCCCGGTCAAACAGGGCTCCCTCCTCAATGAGTTTAACAGTCCCGTTATGCAGGGCAACGGCCAGGGTGTAAGCAGAAAACTCCTGCACCTTGATACCGCGGCGGTTGGTAAACACCATTTTCACGCCGGCGCGGATGTTGGCCGCCAGCTTGGCGCGGCGAGGTTCGCCGTCATCCTGAATTTCAATCCACTGCCCGGGCGGCAGCTGGCTGCATTTCTTCACCAGGAAATGATTTTCCGGCAATTCCGGCACCGTTTCCGGCTGGACCGGCTCGGCGGGCTGCTCTGGCTCCACCGCCACCCGCTCCGTCTGCAGCCCCTTGAGCAGCTGCTGATGCACATCACGGAACTTAACCAGCAGCTGTTTGGTTTCCACCGCATCGTAGTTGATCTGGCTGAGGCCGCTGTGCAGGGTCTTGAGCAGCTTCGGACTCAGATCCTTCAGTTTTTCCAGGGCCGCTTGCTCCCGGTGTTCCAGCACACTCCAGACCACCGCATCGACTACCTTCACCTGCTGCTGCCACAATCCGCTATCTTCGCCTTCGCGCAGCCAGGTCAAGTACAACACCTGTTGCCAGCCCTGGCGCAGCAGGCGCACCACCACATCCGGCAGCTGCCGCCCGGCCATGCGCTTATCCAGCACCGCCACCACTTCGCTGCGGGCCTGCTCGGCACGGGCCTTGCCCTCTTCTGCTTCGCGAACCCGCTGTTCCACACGATCGGAACGGCTTTTCTGGTTATCGAAGAACTGCTGGAACTCCTGCAACAGCGAGGAGAACAGGCTGGCATCATCTTCGTAATCATCAATGATGCGGTGCACCGCCTGATTAATCCTCTGGTAGAGGTCGTCCTGGATACCCTGCTGCGGATCCCATTGGCTACCGGCCCGGGCCAGCATGTTCAGCAATAGGCGGGCTTCATGATTATCGTTGCTAAAAAAGGTTTTATCGATGATCGCCACTTTCAGCAGCGGGATCTGCAAGCGGCCAATTAACGCCTTGATTTCCGAGGGCAGGCCCTCGTCATCCAGAATGAAATCGAACAGCAGGGCCACCAGATTGATGACATCATCATCGGCCTGATCCAGGGCATGGATGGCCTCGCCGTGCTCATTGTCGAGCAGCTCGGACAGGTCCGTTTTCAGGTCGGCACGGTCTTCGCCTTCCTCCTCTCCGAGACTACGCTCTACCCGCTGCAGGCGGTTCAAGACGCCGAGCAGATCATCGGAGCTGACCTGATGCACAGACGCCGCGTTAGCCACCGGCGCGCCATTCATATAAGGCACCCCGTTCTGCATAACGGCCATGGCCGCCTCGCTGGCTACGCCCGGCGCGCCGCCTGCCCCACCATTACCCGGGCCTCCCTGCATGCCGCGCATGGTCACCAGCAATTCCTGCAATAAACCAAACATCTGATCGTTGCTGGGGCCGCCGACATTCCCTGACATCGGTATCCCACCGTCAGAACCCTGGCCCTGGCTCGCCAGTGAGCGGGAGCCGGGCTTGCGTGCCGGGGCGATAGGCGCAGACTTCATTTCCGGCAACACCCCGGCATCGATCAGCACCTTGTTGGCCTCACTGACCAGATAGCCGGTTTCGGCCATCACTTCCCGCTCGAACAGCTTGAGGATGATCAGACGGGCCTTGATATCCAACGACAGCTTTTCCAGCCCTTCGCTGAAACAGGCGACCAGCTGGCGGGGTTCCAACGGGTTGTTGTGTTCGTTCACTTCCCGTTTGCTTTCAAACAGGTATTCGATGCGATGACAGAGGACCTTTAGCTGCTCGTTACAGCCATTGCGGGCCCGGCGCGCCATGTTATCCAGCGCCACCGAGGTTTCCAGCTCATCCTCATTGACCAGCGTCAGGGAATCTAGGTCCACCGGCGTTTTTTCCAGTGTCTCGGTTTCCGGGGGCCGCGCCAGGGTTAGAAATTGATGATTGATGGCCTGCTTGAAACTGCCTATCAAGCCAGCACGCTGAATGCGCAGCTCACGCATGGCCTCGAAATAGCGCTCGCGCTCTCCGTCTGTCTCTTTCTCGGCAAGGTCGTACAATTTATCATCGGCACCATCCAGCATATCTCCCAGATAAGCCCCACTAAGGGAGAGATAGCGCGCACACATCTTCTCAAGCGGCCGCGGCATGCTGCCTGGCGCTGCTTTCCCGGAAACCGGCTTTAGCTGTGTGACCTTGGACATTGCTCCCCCGGCAGGCGAACCCGCGACAGGCTGGGTGAAATACATCAAAAACTAGGGTGTGTATGGCACCAACGCTTTAATACTTTAATACGCTATCATGCATCAAGGGTAAGAATTT
>NZ_LWFX01001114.1:0-7937 GCF_001635175.1 Alcanivorax sp. HI0083
GTACTATTACGCTTGAACCATGGCGGTCACGCCCCTCCGTTTCCCTCACCACAGGTCCCGCATGCTCAATAACGACGTCCTCCGCCGCACCCGGTACATCTTCGATTTCGACGACACCCGCATGATCGGCGTCTTCGCCGAAGCCGGCGAAACCGTCACCCGGGAACAAGTCAGCGACTGGCTGAAAAAGGACGACGACCCGGCCTTTCAGAAATGCACCGATCGCACCCTGGCGATTTTTCTCAACGGCCTGATCAATGCGCTGCGCGGAAAAAAGCCCGGGCCACAACCGGAACCGGAAAGCCGCCTCACCAACAACATGATTTTCATGAAACTGAAAATCGCCCTGAACCTGCAGGCCGAAGACGTGCTGGCGGTGCTCGAACTGGCCAACTTCCGCATGAGCAAACACGAACTCAGCGCCTTCTTCCGCAAACCCGGCCACAAGCATTATCGCGAGTGCAAGGACCAGATTCTGCGCAATTTTCTCAAGGGTTTGCAGATTCAGTATCGTGACGGGGAATAAGCGCTTACCTGTGAGGTAATGGCATTACCCCGGCAAAACGGGTTTCATGGCAGTGATAGCGGAGACATGCCATGAAACCCGACCTGCCACAAATCCTTTTCCTGCTAAACAGCACCGTGCTGTTCACCCACCAGATCGATGCCGCCTATTGGCACGAGTGGAACCTTTTCCACTTACCCGGTGGCAATCAGCTCAACCTGATATGAGGGAGCCTCTGAATAACTCCTTGCATGCTCAGTCTTTCAGGCTGGTTCGCAATCTAGGCGCAATGTTGAAGGTGTGTGTCCACCCATCAAGACATTGCAACAACGAGTGCGGGCCAGCCTGGAAGACCCGGAGGGCGCGGCCTGAAGGGCCCATCTGCTGCGCTTTGCCGCTAGGAAAGGGAGCCACCCGGACCGTCGCGACAAAACACAACAGCTGCACCCTTCAGGCCACGCTGAGCGCGCAAGGAGTTATTCAGAGGCTCCCTAACCTGCCCATCATCGCCCTGGTAATGTTCGCCTTCATGCAAGTGGCCACCCACAGCCCACATCAACGCCTGTGCCACCGGTTTCTGGCTAGCCTGGGGATACTAACGGTGGCGATCCACAGCGGCTTTTTCCTGGCCGGACATACCGAGTTTTGGCAGCCCATGTCGCTGTTGCTACTGGCGGCCACATTGATATTGTCTCTGGCACAACTGAAAACGCTGCCACTTGCAGGCCAGGGCCCGCAAACGCAAAATCAGCGATCCTGACAGGATATTGAGAAAATACATGGACGTTATCGCCGGCCTGATCGAGCTAAAGCCGAACAGCGACGAGGAAGTAAAAGACTGGACAGCTTTTATCGAAGACCATCGTGAACAGGCACTGGAAAGCCTGCGGGCTGAAGGCGTCAGCGTAGAATCCTGGTTTTCACTAACACTGGGTGGCAAGGACTATCTTCTCTGCTATATGCGGGCAGACTCCATCGAGACATCGCAGCAAGTCATGGCGGATTCGGACAACCCGGTGGACGCACGGCATCGTCAATTCAAAGAAAATGCCTGGGTGTGGGGCAGCCATGTAAAGACCGAGCTATTGGTGGATCTAAATAGCCGCCTATGAAGCTGTTAACCCTGAAAAAGGGGCCAGTCCAGCCGACCTGAAACCAGCAGCTATCGCTGCTGCATCCACTCCCGCATTTTCCGATCGCGAATCTGCTCCTGCTGTCGTCGTCCTCCAGGCGTATTCCTATACGCCTCGTCCGCAATTTCTCGTCTAGCCCGCGCGTCATCACAGCCGACAATCCGCCGTCGTTCGCAATCCGCCACTCTTTCCTGAATCTCTTGTTGGCTAACCTGGTTCTGTGGCGCCTGCTGGTAAGGAGGCACAGCAAAACGTGACCGCTTTTCCGGCTGACGGGTGCTTTGTCGCGCCTTGTCATGCACGGCCTTACTATCTGCACCACTGTAGCTATTCGGCCGCGTCACCGTGACCGTTTTTGCTCATCGCTGAATGTTCCTTCCCTGGAAAAGCAGGCTTGCAGGCCCTGATTAATATACACATCCCCGTCACTAACGGGCCACTCGGACCCCGGACAGGGTTTTGAAACACATTTCCTTCGCCGTACTCAGGAACTCCTGAACATAGGGGGTTTGTTCATCCTCCGCCCGCACCGCCGCATAGAGCGTTCTCCACACCCCTTTCTCACCGAGCCGCACGGTTTTCAGCAAGTCATGCTCGGTGTATTCGGTCAGCGCCCAGTTCGGTAGCGCTGCCACGCCACGGCCTGCGGCCACCAATTGTGCGGTCATGGGGGTCAATTCAGCCGTTCGAACAGAGGCAGGCTCCGCACCGGCGGGGTCGAGAAAGACGGTAAATACATCCAGACGTTCGCGTTCTACCGGGTAAGTAATCAGGGTCTGGTCGGCGATATCCTCTGGTTCAATCCACTTTCGCCCCGCCAGTGGTGAACGTCCGGAGACCGCCAACACCAGCTCATAGCGAAAAAGCGGCAGGAAATGTACCGCCGTATCCTCGACGGGATCAGAGGTAATTGCCATGTCCAGGTCACCGCGCAACAGTGCCGGTAACGGCGCAAAACTGAAGGCCGCTGACAAATCCAGCTCCACTTCTGGCCAGTGCTCACGGAAAGCATCCAGCGCCGGCATCAGCCACTGAAAGCAGGAGTGGCAATCAATCGCGATGTGTAGCCGGCCTGATTGTCCCTCAGCCAATCGTTTCAGCTCCCGCTCTGCCTGCCGCACCCTGGGCAGCACGTCCTGCCCCAGCGCCAGCAACCGCAACCCGGCCGTGGTGAAGCGCACCGGGCGAGAGCGCCGCACCACCAGTTCTACCCCCAACCGGTGTTCCAGGTCTTTCAACTGATGCGACAGGGCCGACTGGGTAACATGTAGCCGTTCCGCCGCTTCCACCATTGACCCCGCCTCATCAATCGCCCGAAGGGTGGCGAGATGTCGTAATTCCAGCATTTGATTCTCCAACGCATGCCATTGTAAGTGCGGTGGCACCACCGCGATCTTGCTCTGAATGCAAAAGCCAGGGCGGTCGAATGCCTGCTCCCGCCATAGCGAAAAGATGAGTAAAACTCATATAGCGATGAAATAATACCAATTTTACTCATTAAAGGTATTGAGCATAATGGCCGCATATCACGCTTCGTCGCGTTAGTTACCCAGCGCGACGCAGGCCACGACCCATTTTGACGCGGACGCCCTGGCACCATGAGCAACGAATTCACTTTCAGCATCAAGCGCATTTGTTTCGATGAGGATTACCGTCCAGCCGACAACACGCGCATTACCACCAACTTTGCCAACCTGGCGCGGGGAGAACGGCGCAAGGAAAACCTGCGCGACACTCTGACCATGATCAATAACCGGTTTAATGCGCTGGCTCACTGGGACAACCCCAATGGTGACCGGTACGTTGTGCAGCACGACATTGTGTCCGTGGATATCGATATTGAAGGCAATGGCGAAACCTTCCCGACCATCGAAATCCTGAAAACCACCATCTTTGACCGGCACACCAACAAACAGATTGAAGGGGTGGTCGGGAACAATTTTTCCTCTTACCTGCGGGACTATGACTTCAGCATCGCCCTGCAGAACCATAACAAGGACCAGCCACACTTCAGCATCCCTGAGGATTTTGGTGATCTGCACGGCAAGCTGTTCAAGCATTTCGTCAACTCAAGTGCTTACCAGGAAAACTTCAGCAAACTGCCCGTGATCTGTATCAGCGTATCGGATAACAAGGTGTACACCCGCACCGAGAATCACCATCCCGTGCTGGGGTTCGAGTACCTGCCCAATGAATCATCATTGACCGAGAGTTACTTCAAGAAAATGGGATTGAGCGTGCGCTATTTCATGCCCCCTCACAGCGTAGCGCCGCTGGCGTTTTTCTTCTTCGGGGACCTGGTGAACGATTACACCAACCTGGAGCTGATCAGCACCATCAGCACCATGGAGACGTTCCAGCGCATTTATCGCCCGGAGATTTACAACGCCAATTCCGAAGCGGGCAACCGCTACCAACCCAGTCTGAAAAACTCGGACTACTCACTTACCCGCATTCATTACGACCGGGAAGAGCGCAGTCAATTGGCCGTCAAGCAAGGTAAATTCACTGAAGAGAACCTGATCGAGCCTTACCGGACGGTGCTTAATCAGTGGTCTGCGAATTACGGTATTTAACTCATACACGGCAGAACAAATGATGAAACGATTGTTACCCACATCCACGGCGGGCAGCTTGCCCAAGCCTAGCTGGCTGGCCGAGCCCGAAACGCTCTGGTCTCCCTGGAAGTTGCAGGGCGATGAACTCATCGACGGCAAACAGGATGCCCTGCGGCTAAGCTTGCACGAACAGCAGCTGGCCGGCGTCGACATCGTCAGCGATGGCGAACAGACCCGTCAGCACTTCGTCACCACCTTTATCGAGCATCTGGACGGGGTGGATTTCGAGAAACGGGAAACGGTCAAAATCCGCGATCGCTACGATGCCAGTGTGCCCACAATCGTGGGGGCGGTTAGCCGTCAAAAGCCGGTGTTTGTGGACGATGCCCGATTTCTGCGGGAGCAGACCCGACAACCGATCAAGTGGGCCCTGCCCGGCCCCATGACCATGATCGATACGCTTTACGATGCCCATTACAAAAGCCGGGAAAAACTGGCCTGGGAATTCGCGAAAATTCTCAATCAGGAAGCCCGAGAGCTGGAGGCAGCGGGTGTCGACATTATTCAATTCGACGAGCCCGCCTTTAATGTGTTCTTCGATGAGGTGAATGACTGGGGCGTGGCTACACTGGAAAAAGCCATTGAAGGGCTCAAGTGCGAGACCGCCGTGCATATCTGTTATGGCTACGGCATCCAAGCCAACACCGACTGGAAAAAAACGCTGGGCTCGGAGTGGCGGCAATATGAAGAAGCTTTCCCCAGGCTGCAGGCTTCCAGCATCGACATGGTTTCTCTGGAATGCCACAACTCCCATGTGCCCATGGATCTGATTGAGTTGATTCGCGGCAAGAAAGTGATGGTGGGCGCCATCGATGTGGCGACCCACACCATTGAAAGCCCCGAGGAAGTTGCCAACACCTTGCGCCAGGCGCTGCAGTTCGTGGATGCCGACAAGCTGTACCCGTGCACCAACTGCGGCATGGCGCCGCTGCCTCGCCAGGTTGCCAGAGGCAAGCTGCGCGCATTGAGTGCCGGTGCCGAGATCGTGCGCAATGAACTTGCCTGAATCCTGTGGGAAGAGCGAGCGCCAGATCGCGCCGTCTCTTCCCTGAGCTACCCGTTTGCGTTATCCCCTATTCTGGAATCACTATGTCACTGACCACCACGGCCATCGACCCTCTGCACTTTCGCAAAGCGCTCGGCCATTTCGCCTCCGGGCTCACTGTGATTACCTCGCACATCGATGACGAGCCCATCGGCTTTACCTGTCAGTCGTTCTACAGCGTATCGACAGCCCCGCCGCTGGTGTCATTCAGTGTGAAGCGCGATTCTTTCAGCTACCCCAAGATCCGTCGTGCGGGCCGGTTTGCGGTGAACATCCTCTCTGACGAACAGGCAGCGATATCCAACCTCTTTGCGCAACAGGGCGCAGACAAGTGGAAAGAAACCGATTGGGCAACGTCGCCTCTGGGCAACCCGGTGATTGGTGGCAGCCTGCACTGGCTGGACTGTGACATTCATGCCGAATACGAGGCCGGCGATCACCTGATCGTGATTGGTGAAGTACGGGCACTGAGCCTGCAGCCAACCACCACCACACAGCCCCTGCTGTACTTCAAAGGGCAATACTGCAATCTGGACGCCTCGGTTACCACCTGAGCGCCCTTTACGCCCAGTCACCCCCGAACCCAGCATGGCTTTAGCGGGGTATTTCGCATGGGAAAATGATCACCGGGCATGAACCTGCGCAGGCAACGGCAGACTCACGCCATCCCATTTTTCTGTTACTACATCGCCAACATTTTTGGCTTGCCAGGGTTTTAGTATGGAATTTTTGCTTTATTTGGTTCTGGGTGCGGCCGCCGGGGTATTGGCCGGTCTGTTTGGGGTCGGCGGCGGCATCATCATCGTGCCGGTACTGGTTCTGAGCTTTACCGCCCAAGGCGTGGACCCGCAAGTATTGACCCATCTGGCCGTTGGCACATCACTGGCCACCATCATCTTCACGTCCATCAACTCGGTGATGGAGCATCACCGCAAAGGGGCGGTGCAATGGCCCATTTTCGCCTGGATGACGCTAGGCATCCTGCTTGGCGCGGGGCTTGGCTCGCTGACTGCTGCGTCAATTCAGGGCCCGATGCTGCAGAAGATCATTGGTGTATTTGCCATCGTTATTGCCATTCAAATGGCGCTGGACCTGAAACCCAGAGCCAGCCGTGCGGTGCCTGGCAAGCTGGGGCTAACGGCCGCAGGCGGGGTCATTGGCTGGGCCTCGGCGATCTTTGGCATCGGCGGCGGCACCCTGAATGTGCCTTTTCTCACCTGGCGCAGCCTGCCCATGCAACAGGCGGTGGCGACCTCCTCCGCGTGCGGGCTGCCCATTGCCGTCGCCAGCGCTTTGAGCTTCATGCTGATTGGCTGGAGTCAGCCACAATTACCCGAGTGGAGCCTGGGGTACGTATATCTTCCTGCCATGGTGGGTATCGCCTTTACCAGCATGTTCTTCGCCCGTTTTGGCGCGCGCCTGGCACACAAACTGTCGCCGCGCCTGCTAAAGCGTCTGTTCGCCCTGTTGCTGCTGTGCGTGGGGGTGAGTTTTCTTGTTTGATGCGCACGGGTGACGCTATGCATTACTGATATCGTGGGGACGTTTGCATGGCAATGATTGCAATGCTCAGTTACAAGTGGCGAGTGGCGAAATTCAACAACTTGCCACCCGTAATGTTTAAAGGTTTTCGCAACTCGAAACTCGCTTCTCGGCCCCCCTCAGCTTTCTGCCTGATCTTCAATCACTCTCAGCAGACGATCCGGCCCCAGCTCCAGGGGCCCGGGTTCACCGGGTAATTGCCAGTGGCCTGCATGGCGTTCATCGGGTTTGCTGTCCATTAACGGCATGCTGGTAAGGTCGGCCAGTGCATCGCGGAACAGGTCTGTACGGTAGCACTGGGCCGCAAAGGTTTTGGTCTCTTCCAGCGAACACTGTCGCCAACGCTGCATTTCCTGCAGTAAAAAGGCAGCGTCGGAGCGCCACGGAAAGTTGGCGTGGAATCCGGCGAACACATGGAAATGATGAGCCGGAAACGGCTGGCCCGTCAGGCCAGCGGGCAAGCGCTGGCTGAACGGTGCACGAATGATTTCTGCCGGTACATCCAGCCACGCGGGATGGGCCAGTAACGACAGACTCTCCACCAGATTCTCATCCGCATGGCAGGCCGCCTTGTACAACGCCCGCAGCAACGCGCGATGGGTATCCGGATGACGTGACACCCAGTCACGGGATACCGCCAACACCTTCTCCGGGGCATTTTCCCAAATCTGATAACCGGACAAAATACAGTGCCCGGCACCGGTCAGTGCGGCCAGGCTATTCCACGGTTCACCCACACAAAAGCCATCAATGTGGCCCATGCGCAGGTGATCCACCATTTGCGAAGGCGGCAGCACCACCAGCTTCACATCATGATCCGGGTCCAGCCCGGCCACACTCAGCCAGTGGCGTAATTGATAGGCATGGCAGGAAAACGGAAAGACCACCGCGAGCACCAGCGGATCTTCTCCGCTGGAAGCACGCGCGGCCACCAGCTTGTTCATGGCGGCGGCGATGTCGTTGGGGGTCGGCCCTTCCGACAAGGCACACAATCCCTGAAACAGCATCGGCGAAACGGTCACGCCATTACCGTTGAGGCCCATGGAAAACGCCGTGGCGAGGGGCTTCTTGATGCATCCCAGCCCCAGCGACGT
>NZ_LWFX01001115.1:0-9762 GCF_001635175.1 Alcanivorax sp. HI0083
TTCGGGTCATTCAGGCTGGCCCGCACTCGTTGTTGCGCTTTTTCGATGGATGGACATATCTCGATCCCAGTTAGGGGACACCTTCAAAAGCACGCCTAGATTGCGAACCAGCCTGAAAGACTGAGTACGCAAGGAGTTTTTCAGAGGTTCCTTAACAACCGGTGCGTGTTATCCACAAAATGGCAGGAAGGCGGTTATTTTATAATCACCGCGGGAAAAATATTATTTTACGTCACCGTATTTTTTATTTTCCGCTCTGCGTTTAACCCACTATATTGCCAATGCCCACTAAAATAATTACAGTCTTTGCCGTTATTCAATGACCTAAAACAAGGGCACCTTAATGAGCATCAATCTTGACGAACTGTCTGTGGACGAGCTGGAAAAACTGATCAAGCAGGCAGAGTCTGCGCTCGACAAAAAGCGTAAAGCCGAATTGAAAAATGCCCAGGCGGTTCTGGAGAAAATGGCCAAGGATCTGGGTGTGGATCCCCAGGACCTGCTGAAAAATGCCGCCGACAAGAAAAAGACCACGCGCAAGAAAGCCGCCAAGAAAAAAACCGGTGTGCGCCGCCCGGCCAAAGTAAAATTCCGCGATCCCAATAACAGCGGCAACACCTGGACCGGCCGCGGCAAACGTCCACTGTGGTTGCAGGATGCCCTGAGCAAAGGCGCCAAGCTGGACGATTTTGCGGTATAAATTACGCATGACGCCAGATGCCTGAGGCCGGACGCTAAAGGCAATAAAAAAGCGAACCCAACGGGTTCGCTTTTTTTAAGCGTCGTGCATCAGGCATCCAGCCTCAGGCGTTTATACATCCAGATTCGATACCTGCAGTGCATTAGACTCGATGAACTGACGGCGCGGGTCCACGTCATCCCCCATCAGGCAGGTGAAGATCTGATCCGCCGCAATGGCGTCTTCGATGGTCACCTGCAGCATACGGCGGCTTTCCGGGTCCATGGTGGTTTCCCACAGCTGGTCCGCGTTCATCTCCCCCAGCCCCTTGTAACGCTGGAAACTGGTACCACGGCGCGCTTGCACCATCAGCCAGTCCAGGGCTTCGGCAAAGTGGCGAATAGGCCGCTGCGACTCACCACGCTGGATGTAGGCATCGTCTGCCAGCAGGCCTTCCAGGGTTTCCCCCAAGGCCTTGATCTTCTGGTAGTCCGGGGACTGCAGAAAATCCAGAGTAACACGATATTCACGGGGTACACCGTGAGCGAGCACTTGCACACGTGGCAAGTACAGGCCTCGCTCTTCATCACGCTGGGCGGTAATCGTAAATGCCTGGGTGGCGTCAGTGATAGCATCCACGCGTTTTCCCAGGGTCTCGCACCACTGCGTCATGGCAGCTTCATCTTTCAGCGACGCCTCACTGAGTGACGGCATATAGATCATCTGCTCCAGCACTTCTTCCGGGAAGACCCGGGACTGTCGGTCGACAATCTTCATCACACCGCGGTACTCGGCGATCAACTTGGCCAGCGGCTCACCACTGATCGGTGGCGCATCATCCCCCGGGTACAGACCGGTTTTATCCAGCGCCAGGGTAGTGAGGTACTCCTCCATGGCCGGATCGTCTTTCAAATAAGTTTCCTGCTTGCCTTTCTTCACCTTGTAGAGCGGCGGTTGGGCGATATAGACGTAACCACGCTCGATTAGCTCCGGCATCTGACGGAAGAAGAAGGTGAGCAGCAGGGTGCGGATGTGTGAACCGTCCACGTCCGCATCCGTCATGATAATAATGCGGTGATAACGCAGCTTGTCGATATTGTATTCATCACGACCAATGCCACAGCCCAGTGCCGTAATCAGGGTGCCCACTTCCTGGGAGGAGAGCATCTTGTCGAAACGCGCCTTCTCCACATTCAGAATTTTACCTTTGAGGGGCAAAATCGCCTGGTTCTTGCGGTCACGGCCCTGTTTCGCTGAGCCCCCCGCAGAGTCACCCTCCACAATATAGAGTTCGGAGAGCGCCGGGTCTTTCTGCTGGCAATCCGCCAGCTTGCCAGGCAGGCCAGCGATATCCAGTGCGCCCTTACGACGGGTCATTTCGCGGGCTTTACGGGCCGCATCGCGGGCGCGTGCCGCATCGATGATTTTTTGTACAATGCTACGGGCTTCGGTGGGGTTTTCCAGCAGGTAATCCTGGAAAAGATCCCCCATGGTCTGTTCCACCGCGCTCTTCACCTCGGAGGAGACCAGTTTGTCCTTGGTCTGGCTGGAGAACTTGGGGTCAGGCACTTTCACGGAGATTACTGCTGTCAGGCCTTCCCGGGCATCATCCCCGGACGGGTTGGCTTTTTCCTTTTTCAGGAACCCTTCCTTGTCCATATAGCTGTTCAGGGTACGGGTCAGCGCCGCCCGGAAACCGGCCAGGTGCGTGCCGCCATCGCGTTGGGGAATATTGTTGGTAAAGCAGAAAATGTTTTCCTGATAGGAATCATTCCATTGCATGGCCACTTCCACCGCAATCCCGTCTTCTTCCCGCTCATAATTGAAGTGGAAGACCTGGTTCAGGGCGGTTTTATTGGTATTCAGGTAGCTGACAAAGGCACTCAGCCCGCCCTCATACTCAAACACATCTTCATCGCCGCTGCGCTCATCCATCAGGTGAATACGCACGCCGGAGTTCAGGAAGCTCAGCTCCCGCAATCGTTTGGCGAGGATATCGTAGTGGAATTTGATATTGCTGAAGGTTTCAGCGGAAGGGCGGAAATGAACCGCTGTACCGCTGGATTCCGTTGTTCCCACTACCTCCAGCGGGTTGGCCGGAACCCCGTGGTTATAAATCTGCTCGTGAACCTGGCCATTGCGACGAATGGTCAATTTCAGCTCTTCCGACAGGGCATTCACCACCGATACCCCCACGCCGTGCAGCCCGCCGGACACCTTATAGGTGTTATCGTCGAACTTACCGCCGGCGTGTAGCACCGTCATGATGACTTCGGCGGCGCTGACACCTTCTTCTTCGTGCATTTCGGTGGGAATACCCCGGCCATTATCCTGGATAGAGACAGATTCGTCCGGATGGATAACCACTTTGATCTCGGAGCAAAATCCGGCAAGCGCCTCATCGATGGAGTTATCCACGACCTCAAACACCATGTGGTGCAGACCCGTGCCATCATCTGTATCACCGATATACATGCCCGGACGTTTACGTACGGCATCCAATCCTTTCAGCACCTTAATGCTGGATGAATCGTAATTCTTCTCTGCCATGGTATTTCCTTATTTGCTCTCGGTGAGGGGGCGCAGCTTGCCATGTTCCACGTGGAACATTTTGCTATCCACCGCCTGTAATGCGTTATTGTCATTCACGATGGCAGCCCATTGGGGCATATCCAACGCTGTAATCAGTGTCTGGTGGCCCGTAGTCGCCAAATACCCCAACAACTGATTACGATGTTCTTCATCCAGTTCTGCCGCCAAATCATCCACCAGCAGCGTACAAACCTTTCCAGCCTGGCTAATCAACGGTAACTGGGCCAACACCATGCCATAGGCCACCAATTTGGCCTGCCCACGGGATAAACGGTCGCGGGCCACAACGCCATGACTTTCAATACGAATATCACTGCGATGGAATCCAGCCTGGCTGAAGCCACGCCGTAGATCATCTGGCTGAAGCCGCTCCAGGGCCTGCCCATAGGACTCATCTTTCTGCAGCCCTGTTTGCAGCCTGAGCCGAATTTTCAGCTCGGGAGCCAATACCACCAAGGCCTCATCCAAACCACGCTGTAGCGCAGCCAGATAGCCCCTGCGTAACCCTTCGATTCTATCAGAAGTCTGGGCCAGTTGCTGATTCCAAAAGCCCAGTTCTCTCGAACTCGGACGGCCGGTGCGCAACAGGGCATTGCGCTGCCTGAGGGCTGCCGAGCCGGCGCGCCACACAGGCATAAACTGATGTTCCACGTGGAACATTCCCCAGTCCATAAAGCGCCGCCGAAGCTGCGATGACCCAAAAACCAACTCAACAGAAGTAGGGTGCAACGCCAACACTGGCAACAGCGCGGCCACCTCACTCAGCGCCCTGGGGGTCTGCCCATTGAGCTTGATCGCATCAATTCCGCCCGGGGTGCGCCGCACTCCCAGCCGGTGCATATCCCCGGCAGTGGTCACCTCCGCATAAAGCGTGGCCGCCTCGGCGCCGTCGCGAACCAGCCGCGACAAACGGCCACCGCGAAAGGAGCGACCGCCACTGCCAATAAAGTAGATCGCTTCAAGCAAACTGGTTTTGCCGCTGCCGTTATCACCCAGGATCACGTTCAACGACGGGGAGAGATCCGCCTCGGCGGTACCATAGTTGCGAAAATCACTCAGCTGAAGGCGGCTAAGCATCAGGGAAACAACAAAAGCGGGGAGGAGGGGAAAACAACAACGGGGTGGCCATGACGACCACCCCGGCAAGACATTGCATTCTCAGAGGCGCATCGGCATAACCACATACACGGCAGCCTTACTCTCAGGGTCAAAGACCAGGGCGCTGCTATTGCTGTCGCCCATTTCCAGCTCTGCCTGGGTGCCACCCATGGTGTTCAGCACATCCAGCAGATAGCTCACGTTAAAGCCAATCTCCAGCGGTGAGCCATTGAAATCCACGGACACTTCCTCTTCCGCTTCTTCCTGTTCCGGGTTGTTTGCCACGATCCGCAAGCTGCCCTCGGACAACTGCACCCGCACACCCCGGTACTTTTCGTTGGACAGAATGGCCACCCGGGCCAGCGCCTGACGCAGGGTTTCGCGGTCTGCAACCACTTTGCGCGAGCCTTCCTTGGGAATCACCCGGTCATACTCCGGGAACTTGCCATCCACCAGCTTGGAGGTAAAGGTGATCGCCCCCACCACGATGCGCACATGATTGCGGCCAATGGTCAGGCGAGCCGCCTCTCCGCTGTCGCCGAGAATGCGCGACAACTCCATCACCCCTTTACGGGGCAGGATCACGGAGGCTTCTTCAACCGGCGCGTCCAGCTCGGCGTCACACAGCGCCAGGCGGTGGCCGTCGGTAGCCACGGCACGCAGACGGCCCGGCTTCAGCTCGAACAACATGCCGTTCAGGTAATAACGCACATCCTGCTGCGCCATGGAAAAGGCAGTGCGATCGATCAGGCCACGCAGCACATCCGGCTTCATTTCCAGGCTGCTGCCTGCAGCATCTTCTTCCTGGTTGGGAAATTCCGAGGCGGGCAGGATAGACAGGGTAAAGCGGCTGCGACCGGAACGAACCAGCATGCGTTCGCCATCCACCTCAAAGCGGATATCGGCTTCCGCCGGCAGGCTCTTGGCAATATCCACCAGCTTGCGGGCGGGCACTGTGGTCTCACCGGGCTCCTGCTCACCTTCCAGCGGCAAGCGCGCCACCAGCTCCAGCTCCAGGTCTGTCCCGGTCATGGAAAGCTGGCCGTCGCCCACTTCCAGCAATACATTGGACAGTACCGGCAGGGTCTGTCGCTTTTCCACCACGGCGGCGACCTGCTGTAGCGGCTTGAGCAGTTGTTCTCTATTGATTGAGAATTTCATTGCGCTTTCCCGTTCTGGTTATTGGGTTTGCTCGCCACAGAGCCACCCCGATTAGGACGTCAATGTCCGTAACAGATTCTGATAGTCTTCTTCGATTTCCGGATTGGATTCCCGCAGCTGCAGCACCTTGCGACAGGCATGCAATACGGTGGTGTGATCCCGGCCACCAAAATTCTCACCGATCTCCGGCAGGCTGTGGCTAGTCAGCTCTTTCGACAGCGCCATGGCAACCTGCCGGGGCCGCGCCACCGAGCGAGTCCGCCGTGGCGATAGCAAGTCGTTGATCTTGATCTTGTAATACTCGGCCACGATGCGCTGGATATTGTCGATGCTGATTTGCCGCGCCTGCAGCGCGATCAGGTCCTTCAGCGCTTCCTTGATCAGACCGATATCAATCTGCGCCCCGGTAAAACGCACATGGGCGATCACCCGGCGCAAGGCACCTTCCAGCTCCCGTACATTAGAACGGATTCGCTGGGCAATAAAGAAGGCCGCGTCGTTGGGCAGATCCACCTTCGCCTCTTCCGCCTTCTTTTTCAGGATCGCCACCCGGGTTTCCAGCTCCGGCGGCTCCATGGGCTGGGACAAGCCCCAACCAAACCGGCTTTTCAGGCGCTCCTCCAAACCATCCACTTCCTTGGGGAACTTGTCACAGGTGAGGATGATCTGCTGACCGTTTTCCAGCAGCGCATTGAAGGTATGGAAGAACTCCTCCTGGGACTGCTCTTTTCCTGCAAAAAATTGAATATCATCGATCAGCAACGCATCCACGGATCGATAGAAGCGCTTGAACTCATTAATGGTCTTGTTGCGCAGAGCAGAAATCATATCCGCCACAAAGCGCTCACTGTGCAGGTAGACCACCTTGGCATTGGGATTGCGCCGTAACAGCTCATTACCCACCGCATGCATCAGGTGAGTCTTGCCCAGGCCAACGCCGCCGTATAACAGCAACGGGTTATAGCCGTGGCTCGCCGGATTCTCGGCCACCTGTTGGGCCGCCGCCGCCGCCATGCGGTTGGACTTGCCCTCGACGAAGGTAGAGAAGGTAAAGCCGGTATTGAGGTTACTGCGATGCTTGCGGGCCCCGCCCAGCGCGGTGGGTTGCGGCCGGCTATCAGACTCCGGCTGACGGGGCGCAGGGGCCACCGCAGGCGTAGTTATCGGACCACTGCCGGTAGCAGGGCCAGAACCATTGAAAGACGCCGCCACGGGCGTGCTGGAACGGGTGGAGCCCACCTCCAGCCGCAATTGCGGCAGCGGCCCTGATTGCATCTCCCCCAATACCTCGCCGATACGGTCCAGGTATTTGTCACGGACCCAGTCCACCACAAACCGGTTGGGGGCAAACAGGGTCAGCTCCGCACCATCCGCAGATGCAGCCACCTGAAGCGGCCGAATCCACATGTTGAACTGCTGCGACGGCAACTCATCTTCGAGTCGCGTCAGACAGCGTTGCCAGAGCTCTTCAGACACGCACCCGCCTTGATTTCCTTGATGTATTGCTCGCTGTCATCGCCCTGCCACAAGAACACAAAGGCACAACCGAGCCAGCCATTCTACCCCTACAGAAGCCCACCTATCCACAGGGGAGCCGGCTTTTTTTAATCGCCTTTTCCTGTGGATAACTAGGCTCATAACCCTGTTGGCGGACCACAGGACAACCCGGTGGATAACCGGAGGCACAACTTATACCCACATTTAATGACAGCTCACCCACACATAACCCCCAGTACTTACACACAGTGATACGCAAGTTATCATCAAAACAAATACCTGAAATATATGACATTTTCAGACTTACCCACAAAAAGCAGGTGCCCCTATAATCACCACTACAATCAATAAATACTTAAATATATAAAATCTATTAACAGTCTTTTCTTTTCCTCTTTCGAGCACGCTGAAAAGCGCGTTGACACCACCACTCAGTTTCCCTAGACTTGCCGCCCTTCTAATCGCTGTCTAATCCATGGGGAAGACGCCATGAAACGTACATTCCAGCCAAGCGTGCTCAAGCGCAAACGTGCTCACGGTTTCCGTGCTCGTATGGCCACGAAAAATGGCCGCAAAATCCTGGCCGCTCGTCGTGCCAAGGGCCGTAAGCGGTTGGCTGCATAAGCCAACCGTTTTACCTTGCCTTCCTGGCTGAGGTAACAGTGCCAATCTCACAGGCCTTTACCCGCCAACATCGCCTTCTTACCGGTTCCCAGTATCAAGCCGTCTTTGATCAACCTGAATGGAAGGTTGGCCTTGGCAGTTATCTGCTTCTGGTAACACGCAATACCCAACCGCAGCCCCGACTGGGCCTGGTGATTGGCCGTAAACGCGCCAAACGCGCCGTAGACCGTGCCAGAATCAAGCGGCGGGTACGCGAACAGTTCCGCTGCCGACAGCAGGAGTTGGCTGGCCTGGACATTATTCTGCTGGTCAGAGGCCGTATCGAGAACCCGGATCCGGATCAGGTTACCCGCGATATCACCCGGCTATTTGACAAGCTGCTTGCTAAGTGTCGGCAAGCTTGAGAAACTGCGGCCCGTTTTTCACGCCACAGATAAGCCTCTTATGGAAATCCAGCGCGCCCTAGTTATTACCGGCATTGCCGTTGTCTCATACCTGATGATTCAGGCTTGGCAGCGGGACCACGCAGACTCGGCAACCCCTGTCCCTGTTGAACAGGTGGCAGAGCAAGGGAGCCCTTCATCCGCAGACAGTGCGGATTTGCCTGCGCCTCAGCCGGAAACCGAGAACAGCATTCCGGCCGCCCAGGCTGACGGTGATCAGCCTGTCGCTCCCCAAATCGATACCCCGGGTACCACCGCTTCCGCAAGGCACATCGAGGTCAACACCGATGTATTGCGGGTGGAGATCAACCCGGTTGGCGGCGATATCGTTCGCTTGGCCCTGCCGGAATATCCCAAACATGTGGAAACCCCGGATCAGCCCTTTGTGCTGATGGAGCAGAACAGCAGTGGCACCTACGTAGCCCAGAGTGGTCTGGTGGGCAAGAATGGCACCGATTCCAGCAAGGGGCGCCCGCACTGGAGCAGTGCCCGGCAGAGTTACCAGCTTGCTGAGGGTAGCAACGAGCTGAATGTGGATCTGACTCTGACCCAGGATAATGGCGCCGAAATCATCAAGCGCTATACCTTCGAGAAAGGCAGCTACCTGGTCCGTGTTAGCCATATCGTCCGCAATAACGGCAGCAGCCCCTGGACGGGCGCACTGTACGGGCAGATCAAGCGAGATGGCAGTGATGACCCGGGGCTGTCCAAAGCAGGCTTCGCGCCCATGCCCACCTACCTGGGGGCGGCCTACTGGAGCCCGGAGAAGCCTTACAACAAGCTCACGTTTGATGACATGAGCGAAGACGGGGTCAAACTGGACCAGACCGTGGAAGGCGGCTGGCTTGCCATGGTCCAGCATTACTTTGTGTCTGCCTGGATTCCCGACGCCAAACAGAAAAACCATTACTCCAGCGTATACTTGCAATCACGCGACCAGTACCTGCTGCGATTCGTTTCGCCGAATACCACGGTGCAGCCGGGTGAAGAGTCGGTGCTGTATGCCGAGTTCTATGCCGGTCCCAAGCAGCAGGACAACCTGGAAGCCATCAGCCCGGGCCTGAACATGACCGTGGACTACGGCTGGTTGTGGTTTATTTCCCAGCCTATTTTTGCCCTGCTGGTGTTCCTGCAGAGCGGGGAAGTGTCTGTCTTCGGTATGGATATCGACATCGGTGGCGGTGTGGGGAACTGGGGTGTGGCAATCATCCTGCTGACCTTCATCATCAAGGCGATCTTCTTCAAGCTCAGCGCCACCAGTTACCGTTCCATGGCCAAGATGCGCAAGGTCGCGCCGGAAATGCAGCGCATCAAGGAGCAGAACAAGAACGACAAGCAGAAGCAGCAGATGGAAACCATGAATCTGTTCAAGCGGGAAAAAATCAACCCGCTGGGTGGCTGCTTGCCCATGCTGGTACAGATGCCGGTGTTTATCGCCCTGTACTATGTGCTGCTGGAATCCGTTGAGCTGCGCCAGGCGCCGTTCTTCCTGTGGATCAACGACCTGTCTGTGATGGACCCGTACTTTGTACTGCCGATCCTGATGGGCGCGTCCATGTTCCTGCAGACCCGCCTGAACCCGACACCGGCGGACCCGACCCAGGCCCAGGTAATGAAGTGGATGCCGATGATCTTTGCGGTGTTCATGCTGTGGTTCCCGGCCGGTCT
>NZ_LWFX01001116.1:0-1887 GCF_001635175.1 Alcanivorax sp. HI0083
GACGATGCCCATGGATACTGTCTGACCCACACCCAGCGGGTTGCCGATGGCGAGCACCACATCGCCCACCTGCACCGGGCCGTTACCGTTCAGCTCGACTTCGGGTAAATCTTCCAGGGCAACATGCAGCAGTGCCAGGTCGGTTTCCGGGTCCGTGCCCACCACCCGGGCGGGGGCGTCCCGGCCATCACGCAGGGCCACCAGAATTTCATCCGCATCGCGGATGACGTGATAACTGGTCAGCACATAGCCGCCGTCGTCGACAATTACCCCGGAGCCCAGGCTGCTCAGGGCGCGTTCACGGCGGGGTTGTTCCATAAAGCGGTTGAACAGCGGGTCTTCGGCCACGTCCTCGTTGGTGATGATCTGGGTGGTGTAGATGTTCACCACCGCTGGGGCCGCATGGTTTACCGCGCCGGCATAGCTGGCGACGCCGGTGTCATGCTGTGCGGGCTCAGCGTTGGGGCCCCACTGGTACCACCACAGGGCGACAAGGCCGACGGCCAGGCCGGTAATCACCGGGCCGGCCAGAAAACGAAGCAGTTTGATCACCGGTAATGCCCCCGTTTATGCGGTTCCCCTTTTTCGTCAGAGCCTGGTGAAGGGCCTCTGGCGAGACAAGTGAGGGGTCTGATAGGTAAACTGCGCGCAATAGTAGAACCTGTGAATGGTGATTGCTACCACCGGTTGGCTGTGGCAAATGGTCGCACGCCAGCCATTGCCATGCTCTCGGCAACGCCCTGCGAAGGCCCGCGTTGCAACGATTACGCGCCTAGGGTACATCACTCTGGCGAGTGGCAGGGTTGGCGCAGAGATCAGCCTTCACGGGTTTTGCGACCACATTCATCATGTCCGACCTGCCGGAAGGTGCCATGCTCAAGCGCGATTACATGTTGTCTCTGCTCGACCAGGAACTGGCCACGGACCGGTTTCAGGATTACTGCCCCAATGGTTTGCAGGTGGAAGGCCGCGAGCAGATTCATCGGGTGGTGTCCGGCGTGACGGCCTGTCAGGCCTTGATTGACGCGGCCATCGTGGAAGAAGCCGATGCCATTCTGGTCCACCACGGCTATTTCTGGAAAGGGGAAAGCCAGCAGATCCGGGGCATGAAGAAGCAACGGCTGCAGACTCTGTTGCGCCATGACATCAACTTGTTTGCCTATCACCTGCCGCTGGATGCTCACCCCACACTGGGCAATAATGCCCAGTTGGCGCTTCGTCTGGGCCTGACCACCGAAGGCGGGCTGGATGATTCGCCCCGGCCCATCGGCAATGTGGGGCGACTGGACAGCCCCATGAGTGCGTCAGAATTCGCCGCCCATGTGGAAGCGGTATTGGGCCGGACGCCCTTGCATATCGGCGATCCCGGCGACGAAATTGAAACGGTCGGCTGGTGTACCGGCGGGGCCCAGGGCTTTATCGAAAAGGCCCAGGCCAAAGGCGTGGATGCCTACCTGAGCGGCGAAATTTCCGAACCGACCACCCATTTTGCCCGGGAAACCGGCATGCACTATTTCGCCTGTGGCCACCATGCCACCGAGCGTTATGGCGCCATGGCGCTGGGCCAGTGGCTCAGCGATCATTACGGCATTGAGCATACCTTTATTGATATCGATAACCCGGCCTGAACCGGGAGTAGTACGAGGGTTTCCTGTCTGATGAAAGTCACTGTGATTTACAACCCGACTGCCGGTGGCGGTCGGGAGGCGTTGCTCTGCCGTTTTGTGGCTGAGCTGGAGCGCCAGGGAGCCAGCGTGCGCCTGTATTACACCAAAGGCCCCAACGACGCTACGAACTACCTCAATGGGCTCTCGGACCAAGGCGATTGTGTCGTCGCCGTGGGCGGAGATGGCACTACCAACGAAGTGCTCAACGGCTTGGCTGGCG